>NZ_MOMO01000124.1:0-132834 GCF_009933855.1 Pseudomonas sp. SG-MS2
CCACCCGCCTGCAGAACCGGAAGGCATCCTCAGCCTGCGTGTCGACCCGGTCAGCGGCCGTGCGGCCTCCCCGAGCACGCCTAACGCGTATTTCGAACTGTTCAAGGCTGAAGATTCGCCACCATCGGTGGATGAACTGGGCAACGGTGCAGCGCCGGGCAGCCCGCTGCCGGCCGATGAAGCGGCGCCCATGGATTTGTTCTGAGCCGACAGCTTGCAGCTTGAACCCAAAAAAAAACCGGCTCATATGAGCCGGTTCTTTTTTGCACCCTGCTTCAGCCGTTGAATACTTCGTCAACGCTGTTGAGCGGGTAGTGCTTCGGATATGGCAGGGTAGCCACGCCGGATTCGATGGCAGCCTTGGCTACGGCATCGGAAACGACGGTGATCAGGCGTGCGTCCAGCGGCTTCGGAATGATGTACTCACGGCCGAATTCCAGGCCTTCAACGCCATAGGCTTCGCAAACTTCCTTAGGCACCGGCAGCTTGGCCAGGTCCTTCAGGGCGATAGCGGCGGCGATCTTCATTTCTTCGTTGATACGCTTGGCGCGAACGTCCAGGGCACCACGGAAGATGAACGGGAAGCCCAGCACGTTGTTGACCTGGTTCGGGTAGTCGGAACGACCGGTAGCCATGATCACATCGTTGCGGGTGGCATGAGCCAGCTCTGGCGAGATCTCAGGGTCCGGGTTCGAGCAGGCGAACACGATCGGGTTGGCAGCCATCGATTTCAGGCCTTCCGCGCTCAGCAGGTTCGGGCCGGACAGGCCAACGAACACATCGGCACCGTCCAGGGCATCAGCCAGGGTGCGCTTGTCGGTAGCGTGAGCGAACTGGGCCTTGTACTGGTTCAGGTCGTCACGGCCAGCGTGGATCACGCCGCTACGGTCGATCATGAAGATGTTTTCGACCTTGGCGCCCATGCTGACCAGCAGCTTCATGCAAGAGATGGCGGCAGCGCCGGCACCCAGGCAGACGATCTTGGCGTCTTCGAGCTTCTTGCCCGCGATTTCCAGGGCGTTGATCATGCCGGCAGCGGTAACGATAGCGGTGCCGTGCTGGTCATCGTGGAACACCGGAATATCGCACTGCTCGATCAGGGTGCGCTCGATTTCGAAGCACTCGGGTGCCTTGATGTCTTCGAGGTTGATGCCACCGAAGGTGATCGAGATGCGGCGAACGGTGTCGATGAAAGCTTGCGGGCTTTCCGACTCGACTTCGATATCGAACACGTCGATACCGGCGAAACGCTTGAACAGAACGCCCTTGCCTTCCATGACCGGCTTGGAAGCCAGTGGGCCAAGGTCACCCAGACCGAGGATGGCGGTGCCATCGGAAATAACTGCAACAAGGTTGCCCTTGCCAGTGTATTTGTAGGCCAGCTCAGGATCACGGCCGATTTCACGCACCGGTTCTGCAACACCTGGGCTGTAGGCCAGGGCGAGATCGCGGGCGGTGGCGGTGGGCTTGGAGAGCTCGACGCTCAGTTTCCCCGGACGAGGTTGAGCGTGGTATTCGAGAGCGGCGGTTTTCAGGTCTGACATGGTGGGCATTCCGCTATTTACTGTTCTGACGGACCGCCGAGGATACGCAAAGAGCCGGGGAGCCACAAGACTGGTCGGTCACTTGTGTCAAGGCCTTTAGCCTACGACTTTACGCTATAACACACGGGGGCATTCGAACAACAGTGTGTACAATCCAATAGCGAAATGTCTACATCTTTTCAGCTTGAAATGCGTTCCAGCATGCTCGGATCGGTGATTGGCAACACCCAGCGTCGCTGCCCCGGCTTGAGCCCACCCTTGCGGGAACGATCCAGCACCCAACCCCGCGCCTCGACCTGGCGTCCTTTGAGGTTATCGAAGAAGCCGACGGGGAAGTTGCGTTGCAGACGAGCGGGAACCTGCAGCACCACGTCAGTTTCAAGTTCCAGCCAGACTCCACCGCGATTGCGTGCAATATTCCGGATGCTGCCGCCGATCACCGCGAAGCCCGACTGGCGAACCTGGCTGGCGCGAAGTACCGGTGAAGGGCGCCAAAGGCCAGCGCCTGCCTTGCGCGCCGATTGCTCGGCCACTCGCTGGCACGCCACCAAACGCACATTGGGCGCAACCGCGACGCGATAGCCAAGCCCTTCGCCAAGCAATCGGGCTTCAAGATTGTCGCCACTGCGGGCGTAAACGTGTGCCAGCGTGCGGCCGTACTTGTCCTTGGGCTCGACGCCGAGCACCAAGCCGACACGGCCGTCGCTGGCTTTGACCAAGGCTTGCAAACGCCGCTTGGCGGCCTCGGCAAAAGGTTCGCTGGTGCGCCCCTTGCGCCCTATCTCCGGGGCGTTGATGCCAATCATGCGCACGCTGCGACCATCGGTAAGGCGCAGGGTATCGCCATCGACCACCTGACGCACCGCCACGATCTGCGGCCTGTCCGGCAATGGGCAAAACGCCAGGGCCGGCACTTGCCAGAGCGCGCCCACAAAAAAGGCGCCCACAAGGGGCGCCTTTTTCAGCAACAACGCGAAGCCCGAAGGATTCGCCATGCGCATGATTACTTCTTGGTACCGAACATACCGAAGCGATCGGCGAAGCGCTGAACGCGACCACCGGTGTCCAGCACTTTCTGCTTACCGGTGTAGAACGGGTGGCACAGGTTGCAAACGTCGATCGCCAGGGTGCTGCCCAGGGTCGAACGGGTTTCGAATTTGTTGCCGCAGCTGCAGGTCACAGCAACTGCTTCGTAGTTCGGATGAATATCAGCTTTCATGGTCACTTCCTCGAGCTGCGTGCCGCCACCCAACACCAATTGTTGAATACCGCACGTAATTAGGCGGGGAATAATACCAGAGCGCCGCGTCGACGCAAGTTGTCGCTTGCACCGACTGTCGTCTGATAGGCTCGCCAGTCTTCGAAACGCCCTGCGAGACCTTACGCGTGTCCGACGTCATCCTGCGCCTTGCCCTGCCCTCCCCCCTGCGTCGCCTGTTCGACTACAGGGCGCCGGCGAGCATGGCGCGCCAGGCACTCACCCCGGGAATGCGCATCCGGGTGCCGTTCGGCCGCCGCGAGATGATCGGCGTGCTGGTGGAGGTCTGCGACCACAGCGAGGTCCCTGCCGACAAGCTTAAACCGGCCAGCGCCCTGCTCGACCCGGTTTCACCGGTGCCGGCGCCGCTGTTCAAGCTGTGCCTGTGGACGGCCCAGTACTACCAGCACAGCCTCGGCGACACCCTGAGCTGGGCCTTGCCCACCTTGCTGCGCCAGGGCGAGCCGGCCGAGATGCGCCAGGAGCGCTTTTGGCACGTGGCCCCAGGTGCCCGCCTGGAAGACCCGCGCATCGCCCGCGCACCGCGCCAGCGGGACGCCCTCAGAACGCTGGCGCAACACCCGCACGGCGTTGCGCACAGCCTGCTGAGCAAGCTCAACCTTAACAAGGACAGCCTTGACCTGTTACTGGCCAAGGACTTGGTTCAGCTCGAAGTACGCCGCCACCTGCCGGATCAACGCCATGAACACTGGCTGGCCCAGCCGGAACTGCCGCTCAACGAAGAACAGCGAGTGGCCTTCGAGGCCGTGCGCGATGGCTTTGGCAGCTTCAATGCGTTCCTCCTGGCCGGCGTTACCGGCAGCGGCAAGACCGAGGTCTACCTGCAACTGATCCGCGAAACCCTGGAAGCCGGCAAGCAAGCGCTGGTGCTCATCCCGGAAATCAACCTCGGCCCGCAAACCCTGGCGCGCTTCGAACAGCGTTTCAACGCACGCATCGCCTTGGTGCATTCGGCCGTCAATGACCGCGAACGCCTCGACGCCTGGCTGGCGGCGCGAGATGGCGAGGCGGATATCATCATCGGCACGCGCTCGGCGCTGTTCACTCCCATGAAGAACCCGGGCCTGATCATCATCGACGAAGAACATGACGGCTCTTATAAGCAGCAGGAAGGCCTGCGCTACCACGCCCGCGACCTGGCGATGGTGCGCGCTCACCAGGAGAACATCCCGATCCTGCTCGGCTCGGCCACCCCGTCGCTGGAAACCCTGCACAATGCCCTGACCGGCCGCTACCGCCTGCTGCGCATGAACCAGCGCGCAGGAGGCGCGCGCCCGCCACGCATGTTACGCCTGGATGTGAAAAGCCTGCCGCTGGACAGCGGCATCAGCGGCCCGCTGCAACAGGCCATCCGCCAGACACTGGAAGCAGGCCAGCAGGTGCTGGTTTTCCTCAACCGCCGCGGTTTCGCCCCGACGCTGCTGTGCCACGACTGCGGCTGGCTCAGCGAATGCCCGCGCTGCGATGCCCGCATGACCGTGCATCAGCGCGCCGGCGTACTGCGCTGCCACCATTGCGGGTACGACGAACGCCTCCCGCACCAGTGCCCCAAGTGCGACCATGTCGACTTGCGCCCGGTAGGTGCAGGCACCGAGCGCGCCGAGGAACGTCTGAAGGTACTGTTCCCCGATTACCCGATCCTGCGGGTCGACCGCGACAGCACGGCGCGCAAGGACGCGATGCACAATTTGTTCAGCACCATTCAGCGCGGCCAGCCGAGCATCCTGGTCGGGACGCAGATGCTGGCCAAGGGGCATCACTTTCCGCGGGTGACCTTGGTCGCGATTCTCGATGCTGATGGCGGGTTGTTCTCCGGCGACTTCCGCGCCACCGAGCGCATGGCCCAGCTCATCGTGCAGGTCGCCGGGCGCGCGGGGCGTGCCGAGGAACCCGGCAAAGTGGTCATCCAGACGCACCTGGCCGACCACCCGTTGCTGGTGCAACTGACCGAGCAAGGCTACTTCGCCTTTGCCGAACAGGCCCTGGACGAGCGCCGCGCCGCTGGCCTGCCACCGTATTCCCACCTTGCCCTGCTGCGCGCCGAAGCGCACAAGCCAGGGCAGGCCGAAGGTTTTCTCGACGAAGCCTGCAACGCCGCGCAGCGCCTGGTGACCGAGCAGCGCTTGCCCGGCATTGAACTGTTGGGCCCGGTGCCTGCTCCGATGGAGCGCAAGGCCGGGCGCTTCCGTGCGCAATTGCTGATCCAGGCCGAAACCCGGGCACCGCTGCATCGACTGATCAGTGCCTGGTTGCTAGTGTTGGAGCAGCTTCCAGGCGGGCGGCAAGTACGCTGGTCGCTGGATGTCGACCCGGTCGACCTATATTGAGCTGTAAGCTGCAAGCTGCAAGCTACAAGCAAGAGCAAGAGCAAGAGCAAGAGCAAGAGCAAGAGCAAGAGCAGGCCGGGCGATGGCGTTTGTTCTTGCAGCTTGAAGCTTGCAGCTCAAAGGTTGGCAACCCGGCCCCAGCAACGGATAATGCCCAGTTTTTCCACCTGCGCACCCAGGCGCTCCACCGCGCTAGCGGTCGAAAAGAGATCCCCATGAAAGACACCATTCGCCAGCTGATCCAGCAAGCCCTCACCCAACTCGTCACCGACGGTGTGCTGCCTGAAGGGCTGTCGCCGGCGATCCAGGTGGAAAACGCCCGGGACAAGACCCACGGCGACTTCGCCAGCAACATCGCAATGATGCTGGCCAAGCCGGCTGGCATGAAGCCGCGCGACCTCGCCGAAAAGCTGATTGCAGCCCTGCCGGCCAGTGCCGACATCAGCAAGGTCGAGATCGCAGGCCCAGGCTTTCTGAACTTCTTCCAGAACACCGACGCCCTGGCCAACCGCCTGGACGCCGCCCTTGCCGATGCGCACCTGGGTGCGCGCAAGGCTGGCCCTGCGCAGAAGGTGGTGATCGACATGTCGGCACCGAACCTGGCCAAAGAGATGCACGTCGGCCACCTGCGCTCCACCATCATCGGTGACAGCGTCGCCCGCGTGCTGGAGTTCCTGGGTGACCAGGTCATCCGCCAGAACCACGTGGGCGACTGGGGTACTCAGTTCGGCATGCTGCTGGCCTATCTGGAAGAAAACCCGATCACCAGCGACGAGCTGTCCGACCTGGAGAACTTCTACCGCGCCGCCAAGAAGCGCTTCGACGAGTCCGAAGAATTCGCCACCCGCGCCCGCGGCCTGGTGGTCAAGCTGCAGGCCGGCGACCCTGAGTGCATGGCGCTGTGGACGCGCTTCAAGGACATTTCGCTGTCGCACTGCCAGAAAACCTACGAGCTGCTCAACGTCAAACTGACCATGGCCGACGTGATGGGCGAAAGCGCCTATAACGCCGACCTCGCCAACGTGGTTGCCGACCTCAAGGCCAAAGGCCTGCTGGTCGAGGACCAAGGCGCCCAGTGCGTGTTCCTCGAAGAGTTCAAGAACAGCGAAGGCGAGCCGCTGCCCGTGATCGTGCAGAAGGCCGACGGCGGCTACCTGTACGCCACCACCGACCTGGCTGCCGTGCGCTACCGCAGCAATGTGCTCAAGGCCGACCGCGCGCTGTACTTCGTCGACCAGCGCCAGGCACTGCACTTCAACCAGGTGTTCGAAGTGGCGCGCCGCGCCGGTTTCGTCGGCCACCCGATGCAAATGGAACACATGGGCTTCGGCACCATGAACGGCGCCGATGGCCGCCCGTTCAAGACCCGTGACGGCGGCACCGTGAAGCTGATCGACCTGCTCACCGAGGCCAAGGAACGTGCCTACGCACTGGTCAAGGAGAAAAACCCGAGCCTGGCCGAGGACGAATTGCGCCACATCGGTGAAGTGGTCGGTATCGGCGCGGTGAAATACGCAGACCTGTCCAAGCACCGCACCAGCGACTACAGCTTCAACTTTGAGCTGATGCTCAACTTCGAAGGCAACACCGCGCCCTACCTGCTGTACGCCTACACCCGCGTGGCCGGCGTGTTCCGCAAGCTGGGCAAGGGCTTCGACGAGGTGGAAGGCCACATCGTCCTGCAGGCTGCACACGAGCAGGACCTGGCTGCACGCCTGGCGCAATTCGGCGAGATCCTCAACAACGTCGCGGACAAGGGCACCCCGCATGTGTTGTGCACCTACCTGTACGACCTGGCCGGCCTGTTCTCCAGCTTCTACGAGAATTGCCCGATCCTCGCCGCCGAAACCCCCGAGCAACAGCAGAGCCGCCTGCGCCTGGCAGCCCTGACGGGTCGCACCCTCAAGCAAGGTCTGGAACTGCTCGGCCTGGAAACCCTGGAGCGCATGTAAGTTGGCTGCCAAGAAAAAACCAGCTCCCAAGCGCGGTGCAAGCCGCACCCAGGCACCGGCCAAACAGCCGATCCCCGGCTGGATATGGCTGGCGGTCGGCCTGACGGTCGGCGCCTTCATCGTCTTCCTGATGAAGCTCGAGCCTGGCGGTGGCGATATCAAGCGCGCCAAGCCCGAGCAGCAGAAGCCGGAGAAAGTTGCCGAGGCGGGCAAATCAACCGCGGCCGCTACGCAGCAGCCGGTAAAGCCCAAGTATGACTTCTACACCCTGCTGCCCGAGTCGGAAGTGATCGTGCCGCCAGAAGCCGTGCCTGAGAAGACGCCGCCTGTCCCAGCCCAGCCGGTCACCCCGGTCACACCTGCCGAAGCGGCGAAAATCGATACCGCGCGCGCCCAGGCTGCACTGTTGGGCCAGACGCCCCCCCCGGCTCCGCCAGTGATCAAACCTGCGGCTACCACGCAGTACTTCCTTCAGGCCGGCTCGTTCCGCAAACAGGCCGACGCCGACAAGGTGCGGGCGCAGATCATCCTGTTGGGCCAGACGGTGAAGGTGGAGTCGGGCACGGTCAAGGATGAAACCTGGTACCGCGTGCTGGTCGGCCCATACAGCAACCGTGAGCAGTTGACCGGTGCGCAGAAGCAACTGGCCGGAGCGGGGTTCAGTAACCTGCTACTGCAGCAGCGGCAGACCCGCCAGTAACGAATAAGGCCTTGTCGCTCAGCGTGACAAGGCCTTTTTTGTGCTCAACGGCGTTCAGCGTTGGCTTGGGAAACCTGGCTGTTCAGCGTCCAGAAGTCATACAGCACACCCACCAGGAACAGGCCACCGGTGAAGAAGTAGATGATCGCGGTGATCCACTTGCCCTGGTACAGGCGATGCACGCCAAAGATGCCGAGGAAGGTCAGCAGTACCCAGGCAATGTTGTAGTCGATGCGCCCAGACTGAAAACGCAAGTCAGCCTCGCGGTCCATCGACGGGATCAGGAACAGGTCGATCAGCCAGCCTATGCCAAGCAGGCCCAGGGTGAAGAACCAGATTGTTCCGGTGATCGGCTTGCCGTAGTAGAAACGATGCGAGCCCGTGAAGCCGAAAATCCACAACAGATAGCCGATGACCTTGCTATGGGTGTCGTGAAACGGCGCTCCTTGTTCATAACTGTTCATTCATAGCCCCCATGGGTTAGCCGAAAATTTTCTAAAAAAAAATGTGACTTTTGCGTCGCAGGCCGACGTACGGCAGCATGACAATCGACAAACGGATCAGAAATTGATCAAAAAGCTGTTATAAAGTTGCGCGCCAATACCAAAACCAACACCAAAACTTCACAAGAGCTTCATCTATGCCGCCTTTGTTCAAGACATGGCTGACCCTCTGCCTATTATTGCCCCTGGCCGCCCACGCCACCAACCGTGAGCAACGTCTTCCCAACGGTTTCACCGGCTATACCACCAATGCCACGGTGAAACACGTGCCCAGCAAGCACACCGCCTTGCGTGCACGCGCCAACAACGCCGGCCAGGTGCCAGTGGCTGCCATGTCGCCGAAACAGAGCAGCGACGTGCTCAGCCGCGCCGTGAATGTGCTCGGCACCCCTTATGTTTGGGGCGGCAGCAGCCCTAAAAAAGGCTTCGACTGCAGCGGGCTGGTCAAGTACGCCTTCAATGACGTGGCTGATGTCGACTTGCCGCGCACCTCCAATGCCATGGCAAAGGGCCACGGCGTGAAGGTGGCCAAAAGCGATCTCAAGCCTGGCGACCTGATCTTCTTCAACATCAAGAGCCGCCGCGTCAACCACGTAGCCATCTACCTGGGCAACGATCGCTTCATCCATGCACCGCGCCGCGGCAAGCGGGTGAGCATCGACAACCTGAGCAAGCCTTACTGGCAGAAGCACTATGTCGTGGCCAAGCGGGTGTTGCCGAAGGCGCCGCAGCAGTTGGCCCTGGCCAAGCGCTGACCTGGCCAGGCAACCGATGGATTGCTGGGGCCACTGCTACACGGCCCCGATCAACCCTTCGGTCTTCAATCGCTGCAACGCCCCCTCCATCGTCCGCATGCCCTGCGCAGCACCCGTCTGCATCACCGAATTCAATTGCGCCATGCGCCCCTCGCGGATCAGGTTGCGCACCGCAGGCGTTCCCACCAGCACCTCCCGGGCAGCCACCCGCCCACCCCGCACACACTTGACCAGCACCTGCGCCACAACCATACGCAGCGACTCCGCCAACATCGCTCGCACCAGCGGTTTCTCCTCGGCGGCAAACACCTCCACCAGCCGGTCGACACTGCCAGCAGCCGAGCGCGTATGCACCGTTGCCAGCACCAGGTGCCCGGTCTCCGCAGCGCGCAACGCCAGGCGAATCGTCTCCAGGTCGCGCAATTCGCCTATGACGATCACATCCGGATCCTGACGCAGCGCGCTGCGCAGCCCTTGGGAAAAGTCGCGGCAATGCCGACCGATTTCTCGCTGATTGATCAGGCTTCGCTGGCTGTTGTGGATAACTTCGACAGGGTCCTCGAGGGTGATGATGTGCAAGGACCGCTGCCGGTTCAGCTGATCGATCAGCGTCGCCAAGGTGCTGGATTTTCCACTGCCGGTAGGCCCGCCGAGCAGAATCAGGCCGTCAGCCCACTGTGCAACAGACCGAAACACATCTTCCAGGTCAAGCTCGTCGAGCGTCGCAATCCGTTTTGGAATCAAGCGAAAGGTGGCCGCCGGGCCATTCAACTGGCGGAACAGGTTCAGGCGAAAGCGCCCGAGCGAGGGCAGCTCCAGTGCCAGGTCCTGCTCATCACCTTGCGCCCACTGCTGGCGCCGGCACTCATCGAGCAGCGGCGCCAGGGCATCGGTCAACGCCGCTGGCGTCAAGTTCGGAAGCGCCATGCGCCGCAGCTCACCATCCACGCGCAGCATCGGTATCTCGCCCGCGGCCAGGTGCAGGTCACTCGCCCCTGCATCGCCAGCCCGGGCCAACAGGTCAGTCACGTCCATGAGACTCCCCAACAGCCATCAAGCAGGTAGAATGCCGCTGACTCCTGAGCCAACGGCATCGATCCATGTCCACCATAGCAGACAACCTTTGCGCCCTTGCCGCCCGTATCGATAGCGCAGCCAAGGCCGCTGGACGCGACCCGGCCAGCCTTCAGTTGCTGGCCGTCAGCAAGACCAAACCGGCCAGTGCCATCCGCGAGCTGCATGCCGCAGGTGTACGCGATGTCGGTGAAAACTATCTGCAGGAAGCCCTGGCCAAGCAGGAGGACCTGCGGGACTTGCCCTTGATCTGGCACTTCATCGGCCCCATTCAGTCGAACAAGACCAAAGCAATTGCCGAGCATTTCGACTGGGTACACTCCGTGGACCGCCTGAAGATCGCCCAACGCCTGTCTGAACAACGCCCCCCAGGCCTGCCGCCTCTGAACATCTGCCTGCAGGTGAATGTCAGCGGCGAGGACAGCAAATCGGGGTGCGCCCCCGAGGACCTGCCGGCACTGGCCAATGCCGTGGCCGCACTGCCCAACCTGCGCCTGCGCGGGCTGATGGCGATCCCCGAACCCAGCGAAGACCGCGCCGAGCAAGAAGCCGCCTTCGCTAGCCTGCGCCAGCTGCAGGAGGGCCTGAATCTTGGCTTGGACACCCTGTCCATGGGCATGAGCCACGACCTGGAAGCCGCGATCGCGCAGGGTGCGACCTGGGTGCGTATCGGCACCGCCCTGTTCGGCGCCCGCAGCTACGGCCCCGCCTGATTCCATGCTTTACTCACTCTTTCCCTCAAGGACCTGACATGAGCAAGACACGTATTGCCTTCATCGGCGCCGGCAACATGGCTGCCAGCCTGATCGGCGGCCTGCGCGCCCAGGGCCTGGACGCCACGCAGATCCGCGCCAGCGATCCAGGCGCCGAAACCCGCACCCGGGTCCAGGCCGAGCACGGTATCGAGGTATTCGAAGACAACGCACAGGCCATCGTCGGGGCTGACGTGATCGTCCTGGCAGTCAAACCGCAGGTGATGAAAACCGTCTGCGAGGCCCTGCAGCCGAACCTGCAGGATGGCCAGCTGATCGTTTCGATTGCCGCCGGCATCACCTGCGCCAGCCTGCAGGCCTGGCTCGGCACCCGCCCGGTAGTGCGCTGCATGCCCAACACGCCGGCCCTGCTGCGCCAAGGCGTAAGCGGGCTGTATGCCACCGCCGAAGTGACCAGCACACAGCACCAGCAGGCCGAGCAGCTGCTATCGGCCGTCGGCACCGCCTTGTGGCTTGAGCATGAACACCAGCTCGATGCCGTTACAGCTGTCTCGGGCAGCGGTCCGGCCTATTTCTTCCTGCTGATCGAAGCCATGACTGCCGCCGGCGAGAAGCTTGGCCTGCCACGCGAAACCGCTACCCAGCTGACCCTGCAGACCGCGCTGGGTGCCGCGCACATGGCGGTGGCCAGTGACGTTGACGCCGCCGAGCTGCGTCGCCGGGTCACTTCGCCAGCCGGCACCACAGAGGCCGCAATCAAGTCGTTCCAGAGCAACGGTTTCGAAGCCATCGTCGAGCAGGCACTGGCAGCCGCGGCGCAGCGTTCTGCCGAGCTGGCCGAGCAATTGGGCAAATAAGGAGTATTAGATGAATGCATTGTCGGGCGCCGCGATTTTCGTGGTGCAAACCCTGGTCAGCCTGTATCTGGTGATCGTCCTGCTGCGCTTCGTGCTGCAGCTGGTAAAAGCCAACTTCTACAACCCGCTGTGCCAGTTCGCGGTGCGCGCCACGCAACCGCTGCTCAAACCGATCCGTCGCATCATCCCAAGCGTCGGCGGCCTCGATACCTCGTCTCTGCTGCTGGCGGTGGTGATCCAGGCTCTGCTGATGGGCTTTGTGCTGATGGTGACCTACGGCACCTTCGGTGATGTGCTGCACCTGCTGATGTGGGCGATCATCGGCATCACCTCGCTGTTCCTGAAGATTTTCTGGGTCGCGATGATCGTCATGGTGATCGTGTCCTGGGTCGCGCCGAACAGCCACAATCCTGCGGCCGAGCTGGCCTACCAGATCAGCGAACCCGTGCTGGCGCCGTTCCGCCGTATCGTGCCCAGCCTGGGCGGCATGGACATTTCGCCGATCTTCGCCTTCATCGCGATCCAGGTGCTGCAATCGTTTGTCATGCCGCCGCTGGCAGCCTATGCCGGCATGCCACAGGAACTGTGGCGGATGATCTGAGCCCTGTTGTTCCCGGCGGCAAGCCTTTGCTTGCCGCTGGGGGTAGCGCTCTTTAGACTTACGCCTCCGTCAAGCGTGAGCAGGGTCGATGTCCACTGTCCTTCCCGAAGATTCCGTCGGTCTGGTTACACCGCAAACAGCCCGGTTCGATGAACCGCTGGCCCTGGCCTGTGGCCGTTCTTTGGCCAGCTACGAGCTGGTCTACGAGACCTATGGCACCCTGAACGCCAGCGCAAGCAATGCTGTGCTGATCTGCCATGCCCTCTCTGGCCATCACCACGCGGCCGGCTACCACGCCACCACCGACCGCAAGCCCGGCTGGTGGGACAGCTGCATCGGCCCTGGCAAGCCGATCGACACCAACCGTTTCTTCGTGGTCAGCCTGAACAACCTCGGTGGCTGCAACGGCAGCACCGGCCCCAGCAGCGTCAACCCCGCCACCGGCAAGCCGTATGGCGCCGATTTCCCGGTACTGACCGTTGAAGACTGGGTACACAGCCAGGCACGCCTTGCCGATCGCTTGGGCATCCGGCAGTGGGCGGCCATTGTCGGCGGCAGCCTCGGCGGCATGCAGGCCCTGCAATGGACCATGACCTACCCCGACCGCGTGCGCCACTGCGTCGATATCGCCTCGGCACCAAAGTTGTCGGCCCAGAACATTGCCTTCAACGAAGTGGCGCGCCAGGCCATCCTCACCGACCCCGAATTCCACGGCGGCTCGTTCCAGGACCAGGGCGTGATCCCCAAGCGTGGCCTGATGCTGGCGCGTATGGTCGGGCATATCACCTACCTGTCCGACGACTCGATGGGGGAAAAGTTTGGCCGGGAGCTCAAGAGCGACAAGCTCAATTACGACTTCCACAGCGTCGAATTCCAGGTCGAGAGCTACCTGCGCTATCAGGGCGAAGAGTTCTCTGGCCGCTTCGACGCCAACACCTACCTGCTGATGACCAAGGCGCTGGATTACTTCGACCCGGCGGCGGCCAATGGCGGCGACCTGGCCGCGACCCTGGCCCACGTCACAGCCGACTACTGCATCATGTCGTTCACCACCGACTGGCGTTTCTCGCCGGCCCGCTCGCGCGAGATCGTCGATGCCCTGATGGCGGCACGCAAGAACGTCTGTTATCTGGAGATCGACTCTCCTTACGGGCACGATGCCTTCCTGATCCCCACGCCTCGCTACATGCAGGGTTTCGCGAACTACATGAACCGCATCGCCATCTGAGGACAGCATGAGAGCCGACCTGGAAATCATCCACGACTGGATTCCCGCCGGCAGCCGGGTACTCGACCTGGGCTGCGGCAGTGGCGAGCTGCTGGCTTCGCTGCGTGATCGCAAGCAGGTCACTGGCTACGGCCTGGAGATCGACCCCGACAACATCGCCGCCTGTGTGGCCAAAGGCGTCAACGTCATCGAGCAGGACCTGGACAAGGGCCTGGGCAACTTCGCCAGCAACAGCTTTGACGTAGTGATCATGACCCAGGCCCTGCAGGCCGTGGAGTACCCCGACCGCATCCTCGACGAGATGCTGCGTGTGGGCCGCCAGTGCATCATCACCTTCCCCAACTTCGGCCACTGGCGTTGCCGCTGGTACCTGGCGACCAAAGGCCGCATGCCGGTTTCGGACTTCATGCCGTACACCTGGTACAACACCCCGAACATCCACTTCTGCACCTTTGCCGACTTCGAACAGCTGTGCCATGAGCGCCGCGCCAAGGTCCTGGACCGCCTGGCCGTCGACCACTTGCACCGCAATGGGTGGGGCGGCCGGCTTTGGCCTAATCTGTTAGGGGAAATCGGCATTTACCGCGTCAGTAGCCCCGGCCTGCAGGAGCACCAGCTCGCGGTCTGACGCCCAGCAGAGGAATCGCACCATGCGTCGCCTAGCCCTGTTTCTGATCAGCTTGTGCCTGGCGCTGCCGGTACTGGCTGCCGATGCCGCCAAACCCGAGCGCAAGGAAGTGTTCGGCGACGTGACGGTGCACTACAGCGCCTTCACCTCCAGCATGCTGCAGCCGGACATTGCCGCCGCCACTGGGCTTGTCCGCAGCAAGAATCAGGGGGTGCTCAACATCGCCGTGCTCAAGGCCAGCAAACCCGCCATGGCGGTGGTCAGCGGCACGGTAAAAGACCTCACCGGGCGCAGCAACCCGCTGTCGTTCAAGCAGATTACCGATCGAGGCGCGATCTACTACATCGCCCAGTTCAAGATCCAACAGGCCGAGACGCTGACCTTCGACCTGAATGTCGAAACCGGCGGGGTCAGCCATAAACTCAGCTTCAACCAGGAAGTGTTCCCAGGCGAATGATGAATCTCCAGCAACTCGTATTGGCCAGCCACAATGCCGGCAAACTCAAGGAACTTCAGGCCATGCTCGGCCAGACCGTGCAACTGCGCTCGATTGGTGAGTTCAGCCAGGTAGAACCCGAAGAAACCGGCCTGTCGTTCGTCGAGAACGCCATCCTCAAGGCGCGCAACGCTGCACGCATCTCCGGGCTGCCCGCGCTGGCCGACGACTCTGGCCTGGCGGTCGACTTTCTCGGTGGCGCGCCGGGCATCTACTCGGCGCGCTATGCCGACGGCAAGGGCGATGCGGCAAACAACGCCAAGCTGCTCGAAGCACTCAAGGATGTACCGCAAGATCAGCGCGGCGCCCAGTTCGTCTGTGTGCTGGCACTGGTACGCCACGCCGACGATCCACTGCCCATCCTCTGCGAAGGCCTGTGGCATGGGCGCATCATGTTCGAAGCCAGCGGCGATCAAGGCTTTGGCTATGACCCGCTGTTCTGGGTGCCTGAGCGCAACTGCTCGAGCGCCGACCTCGCGCCTGCCGACAAGAACCAGCTCAGCCACCGCGCCCGCGCCATGGCCCTGCTGCGCCAACGTCTGGGCCTGGCATGATCGAATTGTTGTCCACCCAGCCGCGCCAGCCTGGCGTAGCGGGTTTCGCCACGTTGCCACCTTTGGCACTGTACATCCACATACCGTGGTGCGTGCGCAAATGCCCTTACTGCGACTTCAACTCCCATGCAGCTGGGCCTGAGCTTCCGGAAGAGGCCTATGTCGATGCCCTGCTGACCGACCTAGACCAAGAGCTGCCTGCGGTTCAGGGAAGGCCAATTTCGTCGATCTTCTTCGGCGGCGGCACCCCTAGCCTGTTCAGCGCCAATGCCCTTGGCAGGTTGCTGCGCGGCGTGGAGCAACGCATCCCCTTCGCGCCGGACATTGAAATCACGCTGGAAGCCAACCCAGGGACGTTCGAGCAGGAGAAGTTCAAGGCGTACCGGCAGACGGGCATCAATCGCCTGTCGATTGGCGTGCAAAGCTTCCAGCCGGCCAAACTGCAGGCGCTTGGGCGCATCCACAATGGCGACGAAGCCATTCGCGCAGCGGGCATGGCCCGGGCGGCCGGCTTCGACAACTTCAACATGGACCTGATGCACGGCCTTCCGGATCAGTCACTGGACGATGCGTTGGGCGACCTGCGCCAGGCCATCGACCTGGGGCCAACGCACCTGTCCTGGTACCAGCTGACCGTGGAGCCGAACACGGTGTTCTGGAACCAACCACCTGAACTGCCCGAGGACGACATCCTTTGGGACATTCAGGAGGCCGGCCAGGCACTGATGGCGGCGCACGGCTACAAGCAGTATGAGGTTTCGGCCTATGCCCAGGCGGGGCGTGCTGCCAAGCACAACCTCAATTACTGGCGCTTTGGCGATTTCATCGGCATCGGCGCCGGCGCCCACGGCAAGCTGACCTTTGCCGACGGCCGTATCCTGCGCACCTGGAAAACCCGCTTGCCCAAGGACTACCTGAACCTGGCCAAGCCGTTCAAGGCCGGCGAAAAGCTGCTGCCGGTGGACGAGCTGCCGTTCGAGTTCCTGATGAACGCGCTGCGCCTGACCGATGGCGTAGAAGCCGAGCTGTTCAGCCAGCGTACCGGCTTGCCACTGGCGCAACTGGCCGAGGCCCGCCGCGCCGCCGAACAAAAAGGCCTTTTGCAGGTCGAACCGGATCGGTTGGTGGCCACGCCACGCGGCCAGTTGTTCCTCAATGACCTGCTGCAGTATTTCTTGACCTAAGGATGACCCATGGATCTGGTACTTGACCTGCTGGCAACGGTTTCCCGCTGGAGCCGTAGCAACCTGTCTGAGATTTCGCTGGCCTTGGTGGGCTGCCTGCTGGTGCTGTTTGGCACCGATATCAAGGGCTGGGTGGAACAACGGCTGGGCGGCCTGGCAGGTGCCCTGCGGGTTCCGTTCATGGCGCTGCTGGTGATGATCGGCAGCGGCGCGGCGCTGATCTATGCCACGCCGTGGGTGGTGAAGGGGCTGAGCCAGTTCAACAACTACGCGTTGGCGCCGGTGCTGTTGGTGGTGCTGGTGTTGATTGGCGTGGTCGCTGATCGGCGGGGGTAAAGCTGACTGACTGGAAGCTGCCCCGCAAAACCAGGGCAGCTCTACCACTCGACTGCCCTTTGCAGGGAGCTACCGAGGCGGTCAGGCGTACCCCCTCGGCCTTGTTTACAAACAAGCCCCGGAGGGCTTGCATAGGCGGCTCAGCGCAACATCGAAAGGCTCAAACAGCCAATCAAGCCACCTTCTCGAATTTCAAATCCCAAACCCCATGCCCCAAGCGCTCACCACGGCGCTCGAACTTGGTGATCGGACGTTCTTCGGGACGCGGCACATAAGCCCCGTCTGCGGCCAGGTTTCGGTACCCCGGCGCCGCGCTCATCACTTCCAGCATGTATTGGGCATACGGCTCCCAGTCAGTGGCCATATGGAATATGCCACCCGGTTTGAGCTTGCGACGCACCAGCTCGGCGAACTCCAACTGCACGATACGACGCTTGTGGTGGCGCGCCTTGTGCCATGGGTCAGGGAAGAACAGCATCAAGCGGTCGAGGCTGTTATCGGCCACACAGCGGTTGAGCACTTCGATGGCGTCGCAATCGTACACCCGCAGGTTCTTCAGGCCCTCGGTCAGCACGCCGTTAAGCAGCGCGCCGACACCCGGGCGGTGCACTTCAACACCGATGAAGTCTTGCTCAGGTGCGGCAGCGGCCATCTCCAAGAGGGAATGGCCCATGCCGAAACCGATCTCCAAGGTGCGTGGCGCCGAACGGCCGAACACCTGGTCATAGTCCACCGGGCTTTCGGCCAGCGGCAGGATATACAGCGGGCCGCCCTGGTCCAGGCCGCGTTGCTGGCCTTCGGTCATGCGCCCGGCGCGCATCACGAAACTCTTGATGCGGCGGTGTGGACGCGCTTCGCCGTCGGTGGTGATCGGCGTATCTTGCGATTCAGTCATCAGTAGCTCTTACTTGATCAGACCATCCAGCGGCGAAGACGCGCTGGCATAGAGTTTCTTCGGCATGCGCCCGGCGAGGTAGGCCATGCGCCCGGCGACGATTGCGTGTTTCATGGCCTCGGCCATCAGCACGGGCTGCTGGGCGTGGGCGATGGCCGAGTTCATCAGCACCGCTTCACAGCCCATTTCCATGGCGATGGTGGCATCGGAGGCGGTACCCACGCCTGCATCGACCAGCACCGGCACCTTGGATTCTTCCAGGATGATCTGCAGGTTGTACGGGTTGCAGATGCCCAGGCCAGTGCCGATAAGGCCGGCCAGCGGCATGACCGCGATGCAGCCTGCTTCGGCCAGTTGACGGGCAATGATCGGGTCATCGCTGGTGTAGACCATCACGTCGAAGCCGTCCTTGACCAGTACTTCGGCGGCCTTGAGGGTTTCGATCACGTTGGGGAACAGGGTCTTCTGGTCTGCCAGGACCTCCAGCTTGACCAGGTTATGACCATCGAGCAGTTCACGGGCCAGGCGGCAGGTGCGCACCGCTTCGACGGCGTCATAGCAGCCGGCGGTGTTCGGCAGAATGGTGTAACGGTCCGGTGGCAGCACATCGAGCAGGTTCGGTTCGCCCGGGTTCTGGCCGAGGTTGGTGCGGCGCACGGCGACAGTGACGATTTCGGCGCCCGAGGCCTCGATGGCCAGGCGGGTTTCTTCCATGTCACGGTATTTGCCGGTGCCGACCAGCAGGCGCGACTGGAAAGTGCGCCCGGCCAGGGTAAAGGGCTTGTCGCTACGAACGTTGCTCATCAAAGATCCTCTGGAAAAGGTTGCTGGGCTTGCAGGTGAATCGCCAGGCCGGAATCAGCCGCCGCCAATAGCGTGGACCACTTCGACCTGGTCGCCGTCGTTGAGCTGCGTGCTGTCGTGCTGACTGCGCGGCACGATATCCAGGTTCAATTCCACTGCCACCCGGCGCCCGGTCAGCTCCAGGCGGGTCAGCAGCGCCGCGACGCTTTCGCCAGCGGGCAATTCATAGGGTTCACCGTTCAATTGAATGCGCATGCGCACGGCCACCATTGTGCGTTGGGGGCCAGCATTCTAGCGCCGATCAACGCGTTAACCCAAGGGCGGTGCACGCCATTAGTCGTGATTGTGGACCGCTTGGTCAGCCTAAACGCCATGCTGCCATGCCCAGGCAGACCCAGCCGGCCAGGAAGCACAAGCCGCCGATAGGGGTGATGATGCCAAGCTTGCCCAGCCCACTGAGGGTCAGCAGGTACAGGCTACCGGAGAACAGCACGATGCCCAGGGCGAACAGACCACCGGCCCAGCCGACCAGGCGCCCCGGCAAGTGCGCCGCGAGCAGCGCGACCCCGAAGATTGCCAAGGCATGTACCAGTTGATAGGTCACTCCGGTTTGAAAGATGGCCAGGTAATCTGCGCTCAGGCGGCTTTTCAGCCCATGGGCGGCGAATGCGCCCAGGCCGACACCGGTAAAGCCGAAAAAGGCGGCGAGCATGAGGAAGGTGCGAAGCATGGGACGACTCCTGGGATCGGGTCTGTATAATGGCCCGTTCCACCGGTCCGGCCAAGCCATCGCCATGCTGTCATCCCTACTCCGTCGCCTCGCCCGCGCCCTGTTCTGGTTCGCTGCCGGCAGCATCGTGCTGGTGCTGGTGTTCCGCTGGGTGCCGCCTCCCGGCACGGCATTGATGGTCGAGCGCAAGGTGCAGTCGTGGGTCAGTGGCGAGCCGATCGACCTGCAGCGCGACTGGCAGCCGTGGGAAAATATCTCGGATAACCTCAAGGTCGCGGTCATCGCCGGTGAAGACCAGAAGTTCGCCAACCACTGGGGGTTCGACATCCCCGCCATCCAGGCGGCGCTGGCCTATAACGAACGCGGCGGCAGCATCCGTGGCGCCAGCACCTTGACCCAGCAGGTGGCCAAGAACCTGTTCCTGTGGTCGGGTCGCAGTTGGCTGCGCAAGGGGCTGGAGGCCTGGTTCACGGCGCTGCTGGAACTGTTCTGGTCGAAAGAGCGGATCCTCGAGGTCTACCTGAACAGTGCCGAATGGGGCAAAGGGGTATTTGGTGCCCAGGCTGCGGCGCGCTACCACTTCGGTATCGATGCCAGCCGCCTGAACCGCCAGCAGGCTGCTCAATTGGCTGCGGTGCTGCCCAGCCCCATCAAGTGGAGCGCCAGCCGGCCGAGCGCCTACGTGGCGAGCCGGGCAGGCTGGATTCGCCGGCAAATGAGCCAGCTGGGTGGGCCGAGCTACCTGATGCAGCTGGATGCCTCGCGTAGGCCCTGAATTGATACGCTGACTTTGACTGCCCCTTTCCGAGGCCGGTAAAGCATACGCAAACAAAAAAGCCGCTCACCCTGTCATGGGCCAGCGGCTTTTCAGTGCATCAGGCGCCAATCACGCAGCAATCAACGCCTTCACCTTGTTCATCGCATTCTTTTCCAGCTGACGAATACGCTCAGCCGAAACGCTGTACTTGTCTGCCAGCTCATGCAATGTGGCTTTCTCTTCAGCCAGCCAGCGCTGGTAGAGAATGTCGCGGCTACGCTCGTCCAGGCCCTGCAAGGCTTCATGCAGGTTGCTGGTGGAGTTGTCGCTCCAGTCAGCGTCCTCAAGCTGCACAGCCGGGTCGTAGCGATGGTCTTCCAGGTAGTGTGCAGGCGACTGGAAGGCGCTGTCGTCGTCCGCCTCTGCTGCCGGGTCGAAGGCCATGTCCTGGCCACTCAGACGGCTTTCCATCTCACGCACTTCACGCGGCTCGACGCCGAGGCTTTCAGCAACGCGGTGCACTTCATCGTTGTTCAACCAGGCCAGACGCTTCTTCTGGCTGCGCAGGTTGAAGAACAGCTTGCGCTGGGCCTTGGTGGTAGCCACCTTGACGATGCGCCAGTTGCGCAGGATGAATTCGTGGATTTCAGCCTTGATCCAGTGCACGGCGAACGACACCAGGCGCACACCCATTTCCGGGTTGAAGCGCTTGACCGCCTTCATCAGGCCGACGTTGCCTTCCTGAATGAGGTCGGCCTGGGCCAACCCGTAGCCAGCATAGCTGCGGGCGATATGTACGACGAAGCGCAGGTGGGCCATCACCATTTGCCGAGCGGCCTCAAGATCCTGCTCATAATAGAGACGCTCGGCCAGATCACGCTCCTGCTCGACAGTCAGCAGCGGGATGCTGTTGACCGTGTGCACGTAGGCTTCCAGGTTTGCACCGGGAACCAGGGCATAGGCAGGTTGCAACGATGTGGTCATTCAAGAACCTCCGACTTACCAGACTCGTGCCTTGTGAGCACTGCCAACATAGACCTGGAACCAAGGTGCAAGTTCCAAAAATGAAAAATTGTCAATGCTGGCTCAGAAAAACTATCGCGGGGCCAACTCGTTCAAATGCCGAGCCACCGCAATCCATGCACCGATATACCCCAACAGTACCGCCCCGATCAAGAGCGACAGACCATCGGATGCTGGCACACCGCCCAGGGAGAAGTCGCTGCCGTAGAGCCCGGACAGCCCTACCACGGCCTCGTTCAGCCAGTTGAGGCCGAACGCGAGGATACCCCAGGCAAGCAGACCCGCACCCAGGCCGTACAACGCGCCCATGTACAGGAAAGGCCGACGGACGTAGCTGTCGGTGCCGCCTACCAGCTTGATGACTTCGATCTCGGTACGGCGGTTTTCAATATGTAGACGAATTGTGTTACCGATTACTAACAGCAAGGCAGAAATAAGCATCACCGCCAGGCCGAAGACGAACCGGTCGCCCAGCTTGAGGATCGCCGCCAGGCGCTCCACCCACACCAGGTCGAGTTGTGCATTTTCCACTCGCGGCAGCTCGGCCAGACGTTGCCGCAGCGCCTCCAGAGCCGGCTTGTCGACTTCGGTCGGGGTCACCACCACGACACCAGGCAGCGGGTTGTCGGGCAGTTCACGCAGGGCTTCGCCCAACCCGGACTGCTGCTGGAACTCTTCCAGCGCCTGCGCTGGGCTGATGTACAAGGCATCGGCCACCCCAGGCATGCCTTTGATCTCTTGGCCCAGGGCCTCCCCCTCCTTGCTGCCCGCGTCGAGCTTCAGGTACAGGGAAATCTGCGCGGCGCGCTGCCAGGAGCCCCCCAGCTTCTCGACGTTCTTCAACAGCAGCGAAAGGCCCATGGGCATGCTCAGCGCCACGGCCATCACCAGGCAGGTGAAGAAGCTGCCGATCGGCTGCTTGCCCAGGCGACGCAGGCTGTCGGCCAGGCTGGCACGGTGGCTGTCCAGCCAGGCGTGCAACAGCGTGCGGAAGTCCGGGCCGTCATCATCATGCTCGCCGCGCTTTTTCCGGGTATCCGCGTCGGCGGCCTTTGGGGCGACCCGCTCGGAAACCTTGGGTGTACGTGTAGTGCTCATTGCCCGGCCTCCCCATCGCCGATCAGACGGCCGCGCTGCAAGGTCAGCATGCGGTGGCGCATGCGCGCAATCAGTGCCAGGTCATGGCTGGCGATCAACACCGTGGTACCCAGCCGATTGATGTCCTCGAACACCCCCATGATCTCTGCGGCAAGGCGCGGGTCGAGGTTACCGGTGGGTTCGTCGGCCAGCAGCAAGGCGGGCTGGTGGACGATCGCACGAGCGATACCGACCCGCTGCTGCTGGCCGGTGGACAGGTCGGCCGGGAACAGCTCACCCTTGTCGACCAGCGACACACGCTCCAGCGCCGAATCCACGCGTTTGGCGATCTCTGCCTTGGACAGGCCGAGAATCTGCAGCGGCAGGGCAATGTTGTTGAAAACGGTGCGGTCGAACAGCAACTGGTGGTTCTGGAACACCACCCCGATCTGCCGACGCAGGAACGGGATCTGCGCGTTGCTGATCTGGCCCAGGTCCTGCCCTGCCAGCATCAACTTGCCGCTGGTGGGGCGTTCCATGGCCAGCAGCAGGCGCAGCAAGGTGCTCTTGCCGGCCCCGGAATGGCCGGTGACGAACAGGAATTCGCCCCGGCGCGCCCGGAAACTCAGCTCATGCAAGCCAACATGGCCGTTGGGGTAGCGCTTGGCAACCTGTTCGAATCGGATCATGGGTGCTCTCGCTCGGCAAACAGAGCCTTGACGAACGGCTCGGCTTCGAAGGTGCGCAGGTCGTCGATACCTTCACCCACGCCGATGAAGCGGATCGGAATGTTGAACTGCTTGGCAAGCGCGAAGATCACGCCCCCCTTGGCAGTGCCGTCCAGCTTGGTCAGGGCCAGGCCGGTCAGCTCGACGCTCTGGTTGAAGTACTTGGCCTGGCTGATGGCGTTCTGGCCAGTACCGGCATCGAGCACCAGCAGCACCTCATGCGGCGCCTCGGCGTCAAGCTTGCCGATGACCCGGCGAACCTTTTTCAGCTCTTCCATCAGGTTGTCTTTGGTGTGCAGCCGGCCGGCGGTATCGGCGATCAGCACATCGACGCCACGGGCCTTGGCGGCCTGCACGGCATCGAAGATCACCGACGCGGAGTCGGCACCGGTGTGCTGGGCGATCACCGGGATCTGGTTGCGCTCGCCCCAGACCTGCAACTGCTCGACGGCGGCAGCACGGAAGGTATCACCCGCGGCCAGCATGACCTTCTTGCCCTCGAGTTGCAGCTTCTTGGCCAGCTTGCCGATAGTGGTGGTCTTGCCGGCGCCGTTGACGCCTACCACGAGGATCACATAGGGCTTGTTCTGCGCCTGGATCTTCAGCGGCTGCTCGACCGGGCGCAGCAGCGCGGCCAGTTCTTCCTGCAGCGACTTGTACAGGGCATCGGCATCGGCCAGCTGTTTGCGCGCAACCTTCTGGGTCAGGTTCTGAACGATGGTCGAGGTCGCCTCCACGCCAACGTCGGCGGTCAGCAAGCGTGTTTCGATCTCGTCTAGCAGGTCATCATCAATGACTTTCTTGCCCAGGAACAGGCTGGCCATGCCTTCGCCGATGCTGGCGCTGGTCTTCGACAGGCCCTGCTTGAGGCGAGCGAAGAAGCCGGGCTTGGCAGGTTCGGCAACGGCTGGGGTGACGGCCTGTTCGGGAGCCGGGCGCTCGGGAATCGCTGGCGGGGCTTTTGGCTCAAGGTCTGGAACCAGGGCGACCGGCTCTTCGGCAACGGGCAAGACCAGGTTGCTGACCGGGGCTTCGGGGGCTGCTGCGACTGGAGCAGGGCTTTCGAGCTGCGCAGCAGCGGGCTCAGCACTCGCAGGCAACTCCGCCCTCACAGGGGCCGGGAGAGGCTCGGGAACCGGCACTGGCTCAGGGGCTGGAGCAGGCTCAGGGACCGGTGCAACCTCAGGAGCCGGAGCGGGCTCAGGGACCGGTGCAACCTCAGGAGCCGGCGCAGGCTCAGGGGCCGGTGCGACCTCCGGGGCCGGAGCAGGCTCAACGACAGGCGCAGGCTGGGGGGCCAGTACCGGCTCAGCGGGACGTACCGGCTCAACGGCAGGCGGGGGCGCTTCGGCAACCACCGGCTCGGCCGCAGCCGCTTCAGGCTGCTCGGCGGCAGGCGGCGGCGATACCGGCTCTACTGCGTGAGCATCAGGGGCTTGTGGCTGTTCGGCGACAGGTTGCTGCGGCTTCTTGCGAAACCAGCTGAACAGGCCTTTTTTCTCGCCAGCCTCGGCCGGCGCTTTTTTGTCGTCGTTGGAACCAAACATGGAAGACGGCTATCTCAGGGTAGCGATGGGCCAGCAGCGGCTCATCTGGAATTCTCTAAACGCAGAACAGACTGTTTTGAAGCCGGCTGGTTCATGCGCAATGTTTTGTCTTAATGGACCTGCAGGCCAGAACGGCGACAGGCATGGTCGCCAGGCAACCGGATCAGTATCCTAGCACCTCCTGGCCCGCCGACGCTAAACCCTGCGGGCCGCCGAACAGGTTAAACACCTTATGAATGCTCTAGCCCGCCGCGCCGCTGGCCTGTTGCTCAGCACGCTCTGCCTGCCGCTCGCAGCCTTTGCCGCCGATGTGCAACCCACCCACGAATTCATCCTCGACAACGGCCTGAAAGTGGTCGTACGCGAGGACCACCGCGCGCCAGTGGTGGTTTCGCAGATCTGGTACAAGGTCGGCTCCAGCTATGAGACACCCGGCCAGACCGGGCTGTCCCACGCTCTGGAACACATGATGTTCAAGGGCAGCGCCAAGGTCGGCCCCGGCGAAGCTTCGCGCATCCTGCGCGACCTGGGCGCGGAAGAGAACGCCTTTACCAGCGACGACTACACCGCCTACTACCAGGTTCTGGCCCGCGACCGCCTGCCGGTGGCTCTGGAGCTGGAGGCCGACCGGCTGGCCAGCCTGCGCCTGCCGGCCGATGAGTTCAGCCGCGAAATCGAGGTGATCAAGGAAGAGCGCCGCCTGCGCACCGACGATCAGCCAAGCGCCAAGGCTTTCGAGCTGTTCCGCGCCATGGCCTACCCGGCCAGCGGCTACCACACCCCGACCATCGGCTGGATGGCCGACCTCGAACGCATGAAAGTCGAGGAGCTGCGCCACTGGTACGAGTCCTGGTACGCGCCGAACAACGCCACCCTGGTGGTGGTCGGCGATGTTACCGCCGCCGAGGTCAAAGGCCTGGCGCAGAAGTACTTCGCCAGTATCCCCAAGCGCGCCGTGCCGCCGGCCAAGCTGCCGCTGGAGCTGGCCGAGCCAGGCCGGCGCCAGCTGACCCTGCACGTGCGCACCCAACTGCCAAGCCTGATCTACGGCTTCAACGTACCGGGCCTTGCCACCGCCAAGGACCCGCGCACCGCGCACGCCCTGCGGCTGATCTCGGCCTTGCTCGACGGCGGCTACAGCGCCCGCCTGCCGGCGCGCCTGGAGCGTGGCCAGGAACTGGTGGCCGGCGCCTCGTCCAGCTACAACGCCTTCACCCGCGGCGACAGCCTGTTCATGATCTCGGCTACCCCTAACGTACAGAAGCAGAAGACGCTCGCCGATGTCGAGAAAGGCGTCTGGCAGTTGCTCGATGAGCTCAAGACCACCCCGCCGAGCGCCGAGGAACTGGAACGTGTACGCGCCCAGATGATCGCCGGGCTGGTCTACGACCGCGACTCCATCAGCAGCCAGGCCACCACCATTGGCCAGCTAGAGACGGTCGGCCTGTCCTGGAAACTGATCGACAGCGAACTGGACGAACTCAAGCGCGTGACCCCCGAAGACATCCAGGCCGCCGCACGCACCTATTTCACCCGCGAACGCCTGAGCGTTGCCCATGTACTGCCTGAGGAGTCCGCTCATGAGTGATCGCAGCGCACCACGCTACACCCTGATCGGCACGGGCATCATCGCACTGGTGGTGGCGATGACCTGCGTCCTGGCTCGCCCTGCCCACGCCGAAACCGACAGCACCGCGGCCCGCCCCGCCAATACCCTGCAGTCGCTGGCCGAGCTGGACGGCAAGGCCCCCAGCCGGCGCCAGCTGAACATCCAGAACTGGACCACTGCCGAAGGTGCACGCGTACTGTTCGTCGAGGCCCGCGAGCTGCCGATGTTCGATTTGCGCGTGACCTTCGCCGCCGGCAGCAGCCAGGACGGCAACACGCCGGGCCTGGCCACCCTGACCAATGCCATGCTCAACGAAGGCGTTGCCGGCAAGGATGTGACCGCCATCGCCGAAGGCTTCGAAGGGCTCGGCGCAGACTTCGGCAACGGTTCCTACCGCGACATGGCGGTGGCCTCGCTGCGCAGCCTGAGTGTGAAGGACAAGCGCGAGCCGGCCCTGAAGCTGTTCGCTGAAGTAACCGGCAAGCCGACCTTCCCGGAGGACGCACTCAAACGAATCAAGAACCAGCTGCTGGCCGGTTTCGAATACGAGAAGCAGAACCCCGGCAAGATCGCCGGCAAGGCGTTGTTCGGCAAACTTTACGGCGAACACCCTTACGCCCATCCAAGCGACGGCAGCGCTGAAAGCATCCCGGGCATCACCCTGGAACAGCTGCGCGCATTCCACGCCAAAGCCTATGCAGCGGGCAACGCGGTAATCGCACTGGTCGGCGACCTCAGCCGCGAAGAGGCCGAGGCGATTGCCGCCCAGGTCTCCGCCGCCCTGCCCAAAGGCCCGGCACTGGCCAAGCCTGCGCAACCCGTCGAGCCCAAGGCAGGTACCACCCACATCGACTTCCCGTCCAAGCAGACCCACCTGATGCTGGCCGAGCTGGGCATCGACCGCCAGGACCCGGACTGGCCAGCCCTGTCGCTGGGCAACCAGATTCTCGGTGGCGGCGCCTTCGGTACCCGCCTGATGAGCGAAGTGCGGGAAAAACGCGGCCTGACCTACGGCGTATACTCGGTATTCAGCCCGATGCAGGTACGCGGCCCGTTCATTATCAACCTGCAAACCCGTGCCGAACTCAGCGAGGGCACACTCAAGCTGGTGCAGGGTATCCTTGCCGACTACCTCAAGAGCGGCCCGACCCAGCAGGAACTGGACGACGCCAAGCGCGAACTGGCCGGCAGCTTCCCGCTGTCGAACGCCAGCAATGCGAGCATCGTCGGCCAATTGGGCGCCATCGGCTTCTACAACCTGCCATTGACCTGGCTGGAAGACTTCATGCAGCAGTCCCAAGCGCTGACCGTCGAGCAGGTCAAGGCAGCCATGAACAAGCATTTGGCAGCCGACAAACTGGTGATCGTCACCGTCGGCCCGAGCGTGCCGCAAAAGCCGCTGCCAGCCCCTACTGACAAACCCGCCGAGCAGCCTCTCGGCGTACCGGAGCACTAATGCCTAGATCCACCCCTCCCGCCCGACCTCAGCAGGGCCAAAGCAAGGGACAGGGCCACCTGCGCATCATCGCTGGCGAGTGGCGCAGCCGCCGCCTGGCGGTGCCTGAAGGCGAAGGCCTGCGGCCGACCACCGACCGTGTGCGCGAAACCCTGTTCAACTGGCTGGCGCCCTACATCGAAGGCGCCCGGGTGCTGGATGCCTTTACCGGCAGTGGCGCCCTGGTGCTCGAAGCGTTGTCACGCGGTGCTGCAGATGCCGTAGCACTGGACAGCAACGCGGCGGCTATCAACAACCTGAAGAACAACCTGGAGATCCTGCGCTGCCCGCGCGGGCAAATCCTCCAGACCGACGCCCAGCGCTACTTGCAAGCCCCGGCCAAGCAACAGTTCGACGTCGTGTTTCTCGATCCGCCGTTCCACCAGGACCTGCTGGCCAACACCTGCAACCTGCTGGAGCAGAACCAGTGGCTGCGCGAGCAGGCGTGGATCTACACCGAGAGCGAAGCCGCCCCCTCTACCCTGCAAATGCCAGGCAACTGGCGCCTGCACCGCGAAAAAAAGACCGGCCAGGTGCACTACGCGCTGTGGCAGCGCGCCTGAACGCAGGCCCTAACTATATAGCGCAGGCAAGCGCACAATCTCGCCGAAGCTGCTCCTGGTCACCCCAACCAGGAGCACTTGAGCAATGCCATCGACTCCCCCGTTTACCCTCGACGACCAAACGGTGTCAGCCGGCATCGACTCCATCGCGGATGCCACCCACCCATCGTTGCAGCATTTCACATTGGATAATGGCCTGGCTGTCTATCTGCGTGAAGACCACAGCACCCCGCTCGCCGCAATCCAGCTCTGGTACCACGTTGGCACCAGCCATGAACCGGCCGGCCATACCAACCTCTCGCACCTGCTGGAACACCTGATATTCGAAGGCAGCCGCAAACTCGAAGCGGGCCGATACACCCAGGTGATCGCGCGGCTCGGCGGAGAGGCCAATGCCACTACCACCGATGACGCAACGGCATACGATGTCCTGTTACCCGCGGCACGATTGCCGATTGCACTCGAAATAATGGCAGATGCCATGGCGGGCGCAACCTTTGGCCAGGCAGACATGGAACGGGCAGTCAAAGCGATCGAAGACGAGCGCCGACTCAAAGTCGAAAACGCTCCTGCACAGCAGGCAGCTGAACGGCACATAGCGCTTGCTCACGGCAGCAGCCCGTATGCCACGGCGGCGTTTGGCAACCCGGCAGACCTGAACAACATGCGCCTGGATACCGTGCGCACCTGGTATCAAACGTGGTATCGGCCCAATAACGCCACCCTCGTGGTGGTGGGCGCCGTCGACCTTCCCACGCTTCGCCAGCACGTGAGCCGGTATTTCGCCAGCATCGCCAGGGCCCCGCTTGGCGCAGCACCGGTCCCCCGGCATGACGCGCACCTGCAGGAGCGAAGCCAGAAGCTGAAATTGCCAGGCCTGCGTGATGGTTTGTTCATGTCCTTCAATGCACCAAGCCACGCCACGGCCACCGAGGCAACCACAGTGCCTGCCTTGAGCGTGCTCTGTGAAGTGCTTGGCAAAGGGTTCAGCGCAAGGCTCTACAGCGAGCTGGTGCGAGACCGACGGCTGCTCAAGGGCATCGGCCTGTCATATGAGCCAATGGTGCGTGGCGACACGCTGTTGACCCTTTCAACCTATATCAACAGTCAAAGAGCCACCCACGAGCACGCCGTAGAAGCGATCTATACCTTGATCGATACCCTGCGCCATACGCTGCTTTCCCCCCAGGAACTGGAGCGCGCGAAACTGCGCATGCTTACCCGCCGCCTGTTCAGCCGCGACAGCGTCACCCTGCAAGCTGGGCGCATCGGCGCAGCGGCGGCCGCTGGTCTGTCTCCCTCGCTGATCGATCAAGAAGCCGAACGTGTCCGCCACCTCGATAGCGCGACATTACGACAGGTAGCGTTCGACTACCTGAGCCGCGAAAGGCTGACCATCACTCATCTGCAAACAGGAGCACCGGCATGAACAATCCTCTTTCCACCAGCAGCATGCCACTGATTTGCAAGGGCCCCATGACCGATACCGCCGTGGCGGCAATGGCCCGGCTGGAGTCCACGCAAGGCCTGGACCTGGAGCAGCACCAGCCCTTGCCGGCCCAGATACAGCAATGGCAGACCGACGAAGGCGCCAAGGTCAGCTTCATGCCATCCCATGACCGCCCGATATTCGACCTGGCGCTACGCTTTCGCGCTGGCAGTGCGCTCGACGGCACTAGCCCGGGCCTGGCCGCCCTTGTCCTTTACAGCCTCGATCAGGGTACCGAGCATCTGGATGCTGCCCAATTCGCACAGGCCATCGAGGGGCTGGGTGCGATCATGGCAAGGCAGATGAACCAGGATGAGGCCGTGATCACGCTGCGCTGCCTGAGCCTGCCGGCACTGCGTACAAGCGCCCTGCAACTGCTCACGCAAATGCTGGCACGCCCCGCTTTCCGGGAGGAAGCCGTCGCAGGCATCCGCGAACGACTGCTCAACTTCCTTGGCGCAGTTGCATCGAGCCCGGCCTCAGGGATGTCTCACGCGACAATGAGCCATGTATTCGATGGCCACCCCTACGCCACACATTGGGCTGGCACCCCTGAGAGCCTCAAGCAGATCGACGAGCAGCAGCTGCGCGATTTCCACCGACGCGCCTACTCTGCCAACAACCTCGATATCGGCCTGGTGGGCGACCTCTCGCGCGACGAGGCGCAGACACTCATCACTGAACTGCTTCAGGCGCTACCACAACACTGGGCAGGGCAGCTCCCGCCACCGGCGCCGTTGCCAGAGGCGCTCACCCGGCATCAGGAACACACCGCAAGTACGACCCGGGCCACGCTGACTCTGCTGCTGCCCACATCACCCGACAAGCCAGGGTATGCAGCTTTGACCATGCTTGACGAAATCCTCGGCAGCGGCTTCGAGTCGCGTCTGACACAAGAGCTACGAAGCCGACGTGCCTTGACCTACACCATCCGCTCGTCGCTCAGACCCTTTGATGCGGTGAGCCTGCTGCAAATTGAATGGGACATTGCCCCCCAATACCGAGATGCCTCGCGTGAGCTGGTTTCCGGGATGCTGGCTTGCCTGCGCGAGCATGGCCCAAGCCAGGCGGAGTGCGACATGGCGCGCAACCAGATCGCAGGCAGGTTGCATCGCACCATGGCGAGCAACGCAGAGCTGGCCAAGAGCCTGGCAACGTCAAGCCACCTTGGCCAACCTGCAGATCATTTTGCAACCTACATCCAAAGCCTGGCAGCCCTGACGCCCAAGGACATTCGCGAAGCCGCGCGCATATGGCTGAGCCCTGCGCAGGAAGTGTTCATCACTCTCGGCCCGCCCCATGCGCAACAACCTTTGCCCGAGCTGCCCTGACCGACCAATAGCGCAAGTACAACGGCGGTGTTTCATGGCAATCTAGGCAGGCACAACACGAGTCGCCCAGCATGCCCAGTCTTACCGCCACATTCCGCCCGGCCACCGGGTTGTCCAACCCTCACCTGCAAACCCTTTGGGGCCCGCTGTGGCGCAAACTGCCTGCACTTGAACGCAAGCGCGAGCGCCTGTGGCTGGCCGATGGCGACTTCATGGACCTCGACTGGCACGGGCCCCACCAGCCAGATACACCGCTGGTGCTGGTGTTGCACGGCCTGACCGGTTCGTCCCATTCGCCTTATGTCAAAGGCCTGCAGCAGGCGCTCGATGCCCTCGGCTGGGCCAGCGTTGCGGTGAACTGGCGTGGCTGCTCGGGGGAGCCGAACCTGCTGGCACGCAGTTACCATTCCGGGGCCAGCGGGGACCTGGCCGAGGTCGTCGCCCACCTGCGCGCTCAACGCCCGCTGGCCCCCTTGTATGCCGTCGGCTATTCACTGGGCGGCAATGTGCTGCTGAAGTACCTGGGTGAAAGTGGCAGCGCCAGCCAACTGCAGGCGGCCGTGGCGGTTTCCGTACCGTTTCGCCTGGATCAGTGCGCCGACCGCATCGGCCAAGGCTTTTCCAAGGTGTATCAGGCGCATTTCATGCGTGAAATGATGGCCTATGTGCAGGTCAAACAACGGCATTTCCGCGCACAGGGCCATCATGAAGGCCTGGCCGCGCTCGACCGGCTCGGGTCGTTGCGCAAGCTGCGTACCTTCTGGGATTTTGACGGCAAGGTGACCGCGCCACTCAACGGTTTTGACGATGTACACGACTACTATCGTCGCTCATCCAGCCGCTACTATCTCGGGGAAAACCGCACGCCGACGCTGATCATCCAGGCAAACGATGATCCGTTCGTATACCGCCACAGCCTGCCCGCCCCCAGCGAGCTGACGCCGCAAACTCAGTTCGAGCTGCATGAGCGGGGCGGGCATGTGGGGTTTGTCGAAGGCAGCCTGCGAAAACCGGGGTATTACCTTGAGCGGCGGATTCCGCAGTGGCTGGTGGATAGGCGATAACCCGGCGTATCAGTCGCCCGTGGCAACCTGATGCGCCGGATCATTGATCCACTCACTCCACGACCCGGCATACAGCCTGCCCAGCGGATACCCCGCCAATGCCAGGGCAAACAGGTTATGGCAAGCCGTCACTCCCGAACCGCAATACGCCACCAGGTGTTCCGGTGAACGCCCCGCCAGCTTCTCGGCAAAGCGCTGCCTGAGCTGCTCTGGCGCCAGGAAACGCCCATCTTCGCCCAGGTTGTCGGTGAAGGCTGCGCACTGAGCGCCGGGAATATGCCCGGCCACCGGGTCGATCGGCTCCACATCCCCACGAAAACGCGGCAAGGCACGCGCATCGATCAGCGTCAGCTTGGGGCTTGCAAGCTCAGTGGCCAAGTGCTCGGCGTCAATCAGCAGCTTCGTATCCGGCTCGCCGTTGAACGTACCCTCATAGCGTGCCGGCGCGTCCAGGCTCAATGGCTGGCCCGCGGTGTGCCAGGCTTTGAGGCCTCCATCGAGAATGGCCACACCTGTGCGTTTACCCAACCAGGCCAGCAGCCACCAGGCACGGGCGGCAAAGGCGCCAGGCCCGTCGTCGTACAGCACCACTTCGCTGTCATTGTCCAGCCCCCACTCACGCAAACGCTCGACCAGCCGCTGTGGGTCAGGCAAGGGATGGCGGCCGGTCTTGCCCTTGCTCACCGGCCCACTCAGATCGCGCTCCAGGTCGGCGAAGTGCGCCCCGGCGATATGCCCCTCGGCATAGCTGCGTTGACCGTAATCCACGTCTTCCAAGGCAAACCGACAATCGAGGATCACCAACTTGGGCGAGCCCAGGCGCTCGGCCAGTTGCTGCGGGGTGATCAATTGCGCAAGGGGCATGACAATCTCCTGATCGATGGCACGAAGGCTCTGGGTTAACGTTCCAGAGCCTGGTTGAACGGAACATGGAATTCCTGGCACAGGGCATCCACGGCACTGCGGGCGTTGGCGGTGACGAAGCCGAGTTCCAGTACCAGTACCTGATAGACGCCACGCTTGAAGGCTTCTTCACCCAGGTGAGCGGAGTGCTCGCGCGTGGTGCTGAGAAAGCGGACCCAAGAAGTAAGCACGATCCAGGCGTTGATGGTCAGCGATTCGATCTGCGCAGGTGCCATGACCAGAATGCCGGCCTCGACGAAGCCCCGGTAGATCGCCTGGCCCTGGCGCAGGCAACGTTCGGAAAAGCGCCGGTAACGGGCAGCCAGCTCAGGGTCGCTGTCGAGCAGGTGCTCGAGGTCACGGTGCAGGAACCGATAGCTCCACATCGCTGCGAGCAACGCCTTGAGATAGAAACGCTTGTCTTCGACGGTGGCGGCGCGCCCCTGCGGCGGGCGCAGGAAGCTGTCCACCAGCTCTTCGTACTGGCTGAACAGCAGGGCGATGATCGCCTGCTTGTTGGGGAAGTGGTAGTAGAGGTTGCCGGGCGAAATTTCCATGTGCGCAGCAATGTGGTTGGTACTCACGCTACGCTCGCCTTGCTGGTTGAACAGCTCAAGGCTGTTCTGCACGATGCGCTCTCGGGTCTTCATGCGCGGGGCCATGCTCAGCTCCCAGTCTGCAGGCTTACGGTAAGGGTCCATATTACGGGGTAACAGGGCCCGGATGCACCGTGCGGTGGCGGGAAAAATATTCGTACCATCGTCCCGATTAGAGTATAGGCTCTAGAGATTCTCTAGCCCCGATGAGAGCCGCCGTGACTTCACCTATCGCCGTGCCTCCCTTGCAGTCCGACATCGACCTGGCGGCCACGTTCGCCACCCAGCGCAAAGCATTTGCGGGCAACCCCATGCCGCCCCTGGCCCAACGCCGGCAATGGCTGAAAAGCCTGCGCGAGGCTGTGCTGGCGGATCAACAACGGCTGATAGAGGCGATCGATACGGATTTTTCCGGCCGCAGCGCCGACGAAACCCTGCTGGCCGAACTGTTGCCCTCGGTACAAGGTATTCGCCATGCCGAGCGCCAGCTCAAGCGCTGGATGCGACCCGCAAGGCGAACCGTAGGCCTGGCCTTCCAGCCGGCCAGCGCCCGCGTGCTGTATCAGCCGCTTGGCGTAGTTGGCATCATCGTGCCGTGGAACTACCCGCTGTTTCTCGCCATCGGCCCGCTGACCTGCGCTTTGGCCGCCGGCAACCGGGTGATGCTCAAGCTCAGTGAGGCCACACCTGCCAGCGCCCTGGCGCTGAAAACATTGCTTGAGCGGGTATTCCCGCACGAGCTGGTCAGCGTGGTGCTGGGCGAGGTGGAAGTCGGCCAGGCGTTTGCCCGGTTGCCCTTCGATCACCTGCTGTTCACCGGCGCCACCAGCGTCGGGCGCCAGGTCATGCTGGCCGCGGCACAAAACCTGACCCCGGTCACACTGGAGCTTGGCGGCAAGTCGCCAGCCATCGTTTCGTCCAGCGTGCCGCTGGACAGCGCTGCCGAGCGTATCGCGTTCGGCAAGACCCTCAATGCCGGCCAGACTTGCGTCGCCCCAGACTACGTCCTGGTACCACGCGAGCGCCTGAACGCCTTCAGCGATGCCTGCCGCAGGGCGGTCCACCGGTTGTACCCGCGCATCGCCGACAACCCCGACTACAGCGCCATCATCAATCCGAGGCAATTGCAGCGCCTGCAACACCTGCTGGATGACGCCCGCAGCAAAGGCGCGCAGATCATCGACCTGTACCCGGACGAGCCCCGCCAAGGCAGGCGCCTGCCGCCGCAGCTGCTACTGGAGGTGAACGACAGCATGCAGGTGATGCAGGACGAAATCTTTGGCCCGCTGCTGCCGGTAGTACCCTATGACAGCCTCGACGGCGCACTGGCCTACATCAATGAACGGCCACGCCCACTGGCGCTGTACTACTTCGGCTACGACCGTGCCGAGCAGGAATATGTAGTGCAGCACAGCCACTCCGGTGGTGTATGCCTCAACGACACACTGCTGCATGTCGCTCAGGACGACCTGCCGTTCGGCGGCATCGGCCCCTCGGGCATGGGGCACTACCACGGCCACGACGGCTTCCTGACCTTCAGCAAGGCCAAGGCAGTGCTGGCCAAGCAGCGCCTGAACGCCGCACGCCTGATCTACCCGCCGTATGGCAAGGCCTTGCAGCGCCTGGTCTACAAACTGTTCATCCGCTGAGGGCCGGGCCATGCAGCGGCGCGAATTCATGCGTTTCAGCCTGGGAGCCAGCGTGTTTCTGGCCAGTGCCAGCCTGGTCGGTTGCAGCCCTCAGGCGCCTGCAACCGGATACCACGTATTGCGCGATGACGACCTGTCATTGCTGCGGGCACTGATCCCGGTGGTGCTCGCCGGTACTTCGGCAAGCGCAGCACTGGTGCTGCCCACTCTCGACGCCAAATTGGCGGCACTGTCCCCGCAAATGCTCAAGCTCACCCGGCAATTGTTCGATGTGCTCAACCTGCCGCTGACCCGTGGTCCACTGACCGGGGTCTGGGGCGCCTGGGAACAGGCCGGTGAACAGCAGATTGCGGGGTTTCTGCAACGCTGGCAGGACAGTTCGCTGAACCTGCTGCGCATGGGGCACTCGTCGATCGTGCAACTGCTGACGATGGCCTGGTACGAGCGCCCGGAAAGTTGGGCCGCCTGCGGTTACCCCGGGCCGCCGAAACTCTGACCAACAACAAGAGCATTTTCAATGCCTGTCATCGACCCGTTTCGCCAAGGCCTCGACCGCGGCTGGATCACCCACGACGGCTCACGCCTGGAGCAGGACCTCAGCCTGCAAGCCGACATTGCCGTGATAGGCAGCGGTGCCGGCGGCGCCACCAGCGCGCAGATGCTCAGCGCCGCAGGCTTCAAGGTACTGCTGATCGAGGAAGGCCCGCTCAAGACCAGCAGTGACTTCCACCTGCTTGAGAATGAGGCCTACGCCAGTCTCTACCAGGAAGGCCTGGGCAGGATGAGCAAGGACGGCGCCATCACCATTCTGCAGGGCCGTGCGGTAGGCGGCACCACGCTGGTCAACTGGACCTCCAGCTTTCGCACGCCCGCGCCGACCTTGGCCCACTGGGCCGCGGCCCACAACGTAAAAGGGCTGGACAACGACGCACTACGCCCCTGGTTCGAACGCATCGAGCAAGACCTCGGCATTACTCCTTGGGCGGTGCCGCCAAACGCCAACAACGACGTACTGCGCCGTGGGTGTGAACGGCTCGGCTACCGATGGGCCGTGATTGCGCGCAATGTCCGGGGGTGCTGGAACCTTGGCTATTGCGGCATGGGTTGCCCGGTCAACGCCAAACAATCGATGCTGGTGACGCGCATCCCAGCCATGCTCGACAAGGGCGGCGAGCTGTTGTACCTGGCCCGGGCCGAACGCTTCGAGCATGACGGCGAGCGCATCGAGCATCTGCGCTGCCAAGGGCTGGATGCTCAAGGGATACACACCAACGGGCGCAGCATCACTGTGCGCGCACGCCACTACATCCTCGCAGGCGGCGGCATCAACAGCCCCGCCCTGCTGCTGCGTTCCAAGGCTCCTGACCCCCACGAGCGCCTGGGCAAGCGGACCTTCCTGCACCTGGTCAACTTCAGCGCGGCACGCTTCGACGCACGCATCGACCCTTACTACGGTGCCCCGCAATCCATCTACAGTGACCACTTCCAATGGCAGGACGGCGTCGATGGCGCGGTCGGCTACAAACTTGAAGTGCCGCCCCTGCACCCGGCGCTGGCCAGCACCTTGCTCGGTGGCGATGGTGTCGAAAATGCCCGGCGCATGGCCGAGCTGCCGCATACCCACGTCATGCTTGCGCTGTTGCGCGACGGTTTCCACCCCGAAAGCCCGGGCGGCGCGGTGGAACTGCGTGGCGATGGCTCACCGGTGCTCGATTATCCGGTCACCGACTACTTGCAAGACGGCCTGCGCCGCGCCTTTCACAGCATGGCGCAGATCCAGTTCGCAGCAGGCGCCACGCAGGTTACACCCGCGCACAGCGATGCCCGCGCTGCTGCCAGCCTGGCGCAGGCCCAACGCATGATCGACGGTTTGCGCCTGGAGCCGTTCCATACGCGGCTGGGCAGCGCCCACGTAATGGGCGGCTGCGCAATGGGCGAAGATCCACGTCACGCGGTGTGCGACAGCCTGGGCCGTCACCATCAGCTGGAAAACCTGTCGATTCACGACGGCTCGCTGTTCCCGACCAGCATCGGTGCCAACCCACAACTGTCGGTCTACGCCATCAGCGCGAAGCTCACCGACGCCCTGATAGCCCGCCTGGCACAGAGTGCATGACAACAAATGCCCCTGCTGTCTATAGTGCCATCAGCCGGCCGCATGACTTGGCCGGGCGCAATCGCTGCGCTACCATCCGACTCCCCAACGCACTCCAGCCAGGATGACGCGATGAACCGAGTGTTGTACCCGGGTACTTTCGACCCTATTACCAAGGGCCATGGCGACCTGGTCGAGCGCGCCTCGCGGCTGTTCGACCACGTGATCATCGCAGTGGCAGCCAGCCCGAAGAAAAACCCGCTGTTCCCGCTGGAACAACGGGTAGCGCTGGCCCGTGAGGTCACCAGGCACCTGCCCAATGTCGAAGTCATCGGCTTCTCCACCCTGCTTGCGCATTTTGCCAAGGAACAGGGCGCCAACGTCTTCTTGCGTGGGCTGAGGGCAGTGTCCGACTTCGAATACGAATTCCAGCTGGCGAACATGAATCGGCAACTGGCGCCAGAGGTCGAAAGCCTGTTCCTCACGCCTTCGGAGCGCTATTCGTTCATTTCCTCGACCCTGGTCCGGGAAATCGCAGCGCTGGGCGGCGACATCACCAAGTTCGTGCACCCGGTGGTGGCCGAGGCCCTGACTGAGCGTTTCAAGAAGTAAGCCTGAGCGCTGATTATCGCGCCCGCGTGCACTGCGGGCGCGAATGCGGCACAATTGTGCCCATTGCGTTGAACATGCCCGGGCGGTGAGCCCCGGCCGGAGTCCCCATGTCCCTGATAATCACCGACGATTGCATCAACTGCGACGTCTGCGAACCCGAGTGCCCGAACGAGGCCATCTCCCAAGGCGAAGAGATCTACGTGATCGATCCGAACCTGTGCACCCAGTGCGTGGGTCACTACGACGAGCCGCAGTGCCAGCAGGTCTGCCCGGTCGACTGCATCCCGCTGGATGAGGCGCACCCGGAAACCGAAGAGCAGCTGATGGCCAAGTACCGCCGGATTACCGGCAAGGCTTGAACGCTGCGCTGCTCCTGATGGCCCAATCGCCGGCTAGCCGGCGATTGGGCCATGCCATTCAACGCTGGCAACGCGGGCAGTAAACGCTGGCCCGTTGCCCAAGCTTGGCCTCGCGCAAGGCAGTGCCACACAGCTTGCAAGGCATTCCGCCCCGGCCGTACACGAACAGTTCCTGCTGGAAATACCCAGGCTGCCCGTCGCCGCCAATGAAATCGCGCAAGGTCGTACCCCCTTGCTCGATGGCTGCCGCCAGCACGCGCTTTATCTCGATGGCCAGTTTCAGGTAACGGGCACGGGAGATTCCGCCCGCCTCACGGCGCGGGTCGATACCGGCGGCAAACAGCGCTTCGGTCGCGTAGATATTGCCCACGCCCACCACCACCGCGTTATCCATGATGAAAGGCTTGACGGCCATCGTCCGCCCGCGCGACAGCTGAAACAGGCGCTCGCCGTCGAACAGGTCGGTCAACGGCTCTGGGCCCAGACGCAGCAGCAACTCGTGATTGAGCGGATCAAGGCTCCAGAGCATGGCACCGAACCGACGTGGGTCGGTGTAGCGCAGCATCAGCCCCGACTCCAGCTCGATATCGACGTGCTCATGCTTGGCCGCCGGTAGCCCCATCTGCACCAGACGCAGGTTGCCCGACATGCCCAGATGGCTGATCAAGGTGCCGACCTCGGCATTGATCAGCAGGTACTTGGCACGCCGCTCGACGCTGAGAATACGCTGCCCGGACAAACGCACGTCCAGGTCCTCGGGGATTGGCCAGCGCAAGCGCCGGTCTCGCACCACCACGCGGCTGACCCGCTGGCCTTCCAGGTGCGGTGCGATACCGCGCCGCGTAGTCTCGACTTCGGGTAATTCCGGCATGAATCAGTGCCCGCCCAGCTCGCGAATGGTCTGTTTGAGGTTCTCGAAGTCGTACTCCGACAAACCGATGTAGTCCAGTACCAGCGGGCCGACCGCATTCCACTCATGGTCGACATGCTGGTTGCCCAAGACCCGGCAGGACGCGCAGATGTGTTCGGCCATCTTCAGCACCGCCAGCAGGTTCTTCAGCTGGCTCTGGGTGTTGCGCGGCGACTCCTCGCGGAACACGGCCAGGGCATTGTGATGGTTGGCGATGGCCGCGCTGATGTGCTCCGGCAGGCGCCAGGACTTGGCGGTGAAATAGCCGACCACCGAATGATTGGTGTTGAATGCACGGTTCTCGGTGTCGACCACGCGTGTTTGCGCATCAGCCTTGGCGTAGGCCTCTTCAAGTACATCCATATAGTTGGGGAAACGCTTGAGCATCAGCGGGACGCCGCAATCATGGAACAGCCCGAGGGTGTAGGCCTCGTCCGCCGCCTGGATGCCGGTGCGCTTGGCCAGTGTCAGGCAGGTCATGGCCACGTCCTGGGCAGTGTCCCAGAAGCGGTTGAGGGTAACGATGGTCTCGTCGCTCATTTCGCCCTTGATCGACTGGGCGTTGATCAGGTTGATGATCGAACGGCTACCCAGCAGGTTCACCGCACGCTGGATCGAACCGATCTTGTTGGACAGCCCGAAGTGCGGCGAGTTGACCAGTTTGAGCAAGGCACCGGACAGGCCCGGGTCCTGGGAAATCAGCTTGGCGATGGTTTCCAGGTCCGGGTCGGGCATGTACTGCTCGAACTGCAGGTCGACCATGATCTGCGGTTGCGGCGGGATGGTAATGCCTTGCAAGGCTTGCTGGATCTGTTCGGCGCTGAGTTCTTGGGACATACGTACATACTCGTTGAGGACGGGGGATTCTAACCCTGTAGGTCGCTCGACTTGTAGCGCTTGTGCCCGCGAACAGGCAGGGCAGTTTGTCGTACCCTGCACCGAATCAAGGGCCAACCGGTTATACTCCCGCTCTTTTTTCCCGGAGCGACGTCATGTCCCTGCCCAGCCTTCGCCTCAAAGCCAATGCCGACCGCCGCCTGCGCGCCGGCCACCTGTGGGTCTACAGCAACGAAGTCGATGTCACCGCGACGCCGCTGCAGGGCTTTCAGGCCGGCCAACAGGCGATCCTCGAGGCCGCCAACGGCAAGCCGCTGGGTATCGTGGCGCTGAGCCCGAACAACCTGATCTGCGCCCGCCTGCTGTCACGCGATGCCAAGCTGCCGCTGGACAAGTCGCTGCTGGTACACCGCCTCAACGTCGCCCTGTCCCTGCGCCAGCGCCTGTTCGACCAGCCGTGCTACCGCCTGGTCTATGGTGATTCCGACCTGCTGCCGGGCCTGGTGGTCGACCGCTTCTTCGACATTCTCGTGGTGCAACTGGCCTCGGCCACCATGGAACTGCACAAGGACGACGTGATCGCCGCCCTGGTCCAGGTCCTCAAGCCCAGCGGCATCCTGTTCAAGAACGATTCCGCCGCCCGTGACGCCGAAGGCTTGCAGCGTTACGTCGAAACCGTCTACGGCGAAGTGCCGGACTGGGTCCCGCTGGAAGAAAACGGCGTGAAGTTCGAAGCGCCGGTACGCGAAGGCCAGAAGACCGGCTGGTTCTATGACCACCGCATGAACCGCGCGCGCCTGGCGCCCTACGTCAAAGGCAAGCGTGTGCTCGACCTGTTCAGCTACATCGGTGGTTGGGGCGTGCAGGCCGGCGCATTCGGCGCCAGCGAAGTGTTCTGCGTGGATGCCTCGGGCTTTGCACTGGATGGCGTGGAGCGTAACGCCGCGCTCAATGGCATCAGCGAAAAACTGACCTGCATCGAAGGCGACGTGTTCGAGGCACTGCGCGAACTGAAGGCCGCTGAAGAGCGCTTCGATGTGATCATTGCCGACCCACCCGCGTTCATCAAGCGCAAGAAAGACCTGAAAAACGGCGAAGCCGCCTACCGCCGCCTCAACGAACAGGCCATGCGCATGCTGACCAAGGACGGCATCCTGGTCAGTGCTTCGTGCTCGATGCACCTGCCCGAAGACGACCTGAACAACATCCTGCTGACCAGCGCCCGCCACCTGGACCGCAACCTGCAAATGCTCGAACGCGGCGGCCAGGGCCCGGACCACCCGGTTCACCCGGCCATCGCTGAAACCCGCTATATCAAGAGCATTACCTGCCGGTTGCTGCCCAACAGCTGATTCACGTCCAAGGGGCCGCGCTGCGGCCCCTTGGGTGCCTCAGATGCCCAGCACGTAAGAAGCAATACCGAAATACACCAGCACCCCTGCCGCATCGGCGATAGAAGTCACCAGCGGCCCGCTGGCAGTGGCCGGGTCGAGCTTGAGCCTGGTGAACATGAAGGGCAGGCTCATGCCAATCAGGCTGCCCAGCAGGACGATCACCAGCATGCTGCTGGCAACGATCAAGGCGACATCCGCCCCTCCGCGCAGCGCCCCCAGCGATGCCACCGCCACTGCCATGGTGCCGCCCAGCGCCAGCGCCACAGCGCATTCACGTGCCAGCATGCGCAACCAGTCGCGCATCACCACCTCACCCGTTGCCAAGCCACGCACCATCAATGTCGCCGACTGCGCGCCCGCGTTGCCACCGCTGTCCACCAACAGCGGCAGGAAGAACACCAGGACGATATGCGCGGCAATGGTTTCCTCGAATGCCGCGATCCCCGCCCCCGAAAACAGATTGCCGAACACCAGCAGCACCAGCCACAGCACCCGCTTGCGGTACAGCAGGCTGACAGTGGCGTCCCTGAGATTGCCCACGTGGTTGGTGATGGAGGCGCCCTTGTGGAAGTCCTCGGTAGCCTCTTCGACGACCACATCGAGTGCGTCATCGCAGGTCACCAGGCCGACCAAACGGCCGGCCTCATCCAGCACCGGCACCGCCAGCAGGTCGTGCTCGCGGATCAACCGCGCCACTTCCTCCTGGCGGGTCGAGGTACAGACGCAGATGACCTTGCGCACCATGAGCTGCTCGATCGGCTGTTCACGCGCCGCAAGGATAAGCTCGCGCAGGGAAAGCGAACCCAGCAGGTTGCGTCTCTCGTCGAGCACATAGGACTGATAGATGGTTTCGGCATCTGCGGCCTCGCGGCGCAGCATGTCGATCGCCTGGCTGGCAGTGAGGCCGGCATCCAGACACGAATACTCGCTGGTCATCAGGTAACCGGCAGTGCCTTCGGGGTAGCCTTCAGGATGAAGCAGGCCATCACGACGCGCCTGTGCAGCCTGACGCAGGTCGAACGGGGAAACGACGAAATCGGAAGTGTGTTGCATGAGATTCTCCAGGCGCCGACGCAGGCACCCGTAAACCTCAGCCACACGAGCTCAAGCCTTCGGAAGCCCTGGCGACGGCGCGCTCAGTGCCAATTTGCAGGTTCTGTATGAACTGAAACTGGGAAGGTCCATTGAGGTGTTGTCTCGTGATACCGCACATGCGGCGCGGCGGATAATAAGCAGCCAATGCGCACCTGTCAGCTGCGCACCGGGCTTTTCAGATCGGTCCTACAAAGTGCCGGTCATGCTCCCCAAGCCACCGCCCAGACACATCGCCATTCCCTCGCCGCGCCAGCGGTGTAGAATCGGGCTATTCATCGCCAGTCATCCCCGGCGGGTTTATGAGCTCTGGTCGAGCACGCGGCGATCCCGTGGTGTCTTCGGCCCCATCCGTGCCAGTGGCAACCGGCCTAAGGCGCATAGGAAAAGAGAAGCTCACTCCCCTTTTTGTGACCTGATTAAGCCGCCAGGAGTGCTTCATGCCTGATTATCGTTCCAAGACTTCCACCCAAGGCCGCAACATGGCCGGCGCCCGTGCCCTGTGGCGCGCCACCGGGATGAAGGACGAAGATTTCAAGAAACCGATCATCGCCATCGCCAACTCGTTCACCCAGTTCGTCCCGGGCCATGTGCACCTGAAGGACCTGGGCCAACTGGTCGCCCGCGAGATCGAACGCGCCGGTGGCGTGGCCAAAGAGTTCAACACCATTGCGGTCGATGACGGCATCGCCATGGGCCATGACGGCATGCTGTACTCCCTGCCCAGCCGCGAGATCATCGCCGACGCCGTGGAATACATGGTCAACGCCCACTGCGCCGACGCCATCGTGTGCATTTCCAACTGCGACAAGATCACCCCCGGCATGCTGATGGCCGCCCTGCGCCTGAACATCCCGGTGATCTTCGTGTCCGGCGGCCCGATGGAAGCGGGCAAGACCAAACTGGCCAGCCACGGCCTGGACCTGGTCGACGCCATGGTCATTGCTGCAGACTCCTCGGCCTCCGACGAAAAGGTTGCCGAGTACGAGCGCAGCGCCTGCCCGACCTGCGGTTCCTGCTCCGGCATGTTCACCGCCAACTCCATGAACTGCCTGACCGAAGCACTCGGCCTGGCCTTGCCTGGCAACGGTTCGACCCTGGCCACCCACGCCGACCGTGAGCAGCTGTTCCTCACCGCCGGCCGTACGATCGTCGAGTTGTGCAAGCGCTACTACGGCGAGAATGACGAGTCGGTACTGCCGCGCAGCATCGCCAACTTCAAGGCGTTCGAAAACGCCATGATGCTCGACATCGCCATGGGCGGTTCGACCAACACTATCCTGCACCTGCTGGCCGCAGCGCAGGAAGGCGAGGTGGCATTCGACCTGCGTGACATCGACCGCCTGTCGCGCAAAGTGCCGCAGCTGTGCAAAGTGGCGCCGAACATCCAGAAGTACCACATGGAAGACGTCCACCGCGCCGGCGGCATCTTCAGCATCCTCGGCTCGCTGGCCCGCGGCGGCCTGCTGCACACCGACCTGCCTACGGTACACAGCCGCAGCATGGAAGAGGCCATCGCCAAGTGGGATATCACCCAGACCGACGATGAGGCGGTGCACACCTTCTTCAAAGCCGGCCCGGCGGGTATTCCGACCCAGACGGCCTTCAGCCAGTCGACCCGTTGGGAAACCCTGGACGACGACCGTGAAAACGGCTGCATCCGCAGCTTCGAACATGCCTACTCACAGGAAGGCGGCCTGGCCGTGCTGTACGGCAACATCGCCCTGGACGGCTGCGTGGTGAAAACCGCAGGTGTCGATGAGTCGATCCACGTGTTCGAAGGCAACGCAAAGATCTTCGAAAGCCAGGACAGCGCGGTGCGCGGCATCCTCGCCGACGAAGTGAAGGCCGGTGACATCGTCATCATCCGCTACGAAGGCCCGAAAGGCGGCCCGGGCATGCAAGAAATGCTCTACCCGACTTCGTACCTGAAATCCAAAGGCCTGGGCAAAGCTTGCGCGTTACTCACCGATGGCCGCTTCTCGGGTGGTACTTCGGGCCTGTCGATCGGCCATGCCTCGCCAGAAGCCGCCGCTGGTGGCGCCATCGGCCTGGTACGTGACGGCGACAAGGTATTGATCGACATCCCCAACCGTTCGATCAACCTGCAGGTCAGTGATGAAGAGCTGGCTGCACGCCGCGTGGAACAGGACAAGAAAGGTTGGAAACCGGTCGAAGTGCGCCCACGCAAGGTGACCACCGCGCTGAAAGCCTACGCCCTGCTGGCGACCAGTGCCGACAAGGGTGCTGTGCGCAACAAGGCAATGCTTGAAGGGCTGTGAGGCCTTGATGATTTGAAGAAACCGGCGCCCTGAGCCCTAGTGCCAGGCAGGCAAGTGCTTTGGGGCCGCTTTGCGGCCCATCGCCGGCAAGCCGGCTCCCACATGTACAGCGCAGACCTCAGGGTCTGCGCGGTCCATGTGGGCCTGCACAGGCATCCAATGGCCTACTGAATCTGCTCCGGCGTGACGATCACCCAGTTCTTGTCCGCTGTCACCGGCAACCCCGCCTTCGCCTGGGCCGCCGCGTTCCTGGCGATCATCCCGTTCAACTGGTCCATGTATTTGGCCTTGCGGTTTATCCACAGGTGGATACCGCCCTTGCCAATGTCCACGCCATGAAACTGCATGTAGCCATCACTGGCCGGGGTAACCGCCCACCAGCACCCTCTTCTTCCACTCATCGATATACGTGAGGATCGCCGCCTGCTTGGCCGCCTCGGCTGGCTAATGCTTGAGCTCAGTGGCTCCGCTTTCGATACTGAACAGCAGGGACAAACCGATGGCCAAGGCTTTCGGAGCAAACCTCATGTACGAATCCCCTGAAATGATCGGGAAAAACTAGACCATCAAACCACCCGAGCGCCCCTCCACTGCGACGCTCATACAATTGTAAACGTCGTGTTCATTGCTATTTGCGACCACCTGTTATTCCATAAACGACTAAGCAAATTACCTTTGGGTATAAATTCGTTTGTTTTCAGGCTGTTAGCATTTCCGTTCGTAATCGCTCATAGAGGCGATGCCTCTTCTGCTTTTTCCTGGAGCTTCAATGAACCTGCCGCTGTCTCTCAACCTGCTGGTGTTCCTGGCCTTGCTGCTGGGCCTGGCGCAAACTCGCCATACCGACTGGAGCCTGGCCAAGAAAGTCCTGCTCGGCCTGGCATTGGGTGTGGGCTTCGGCCTGGTGCTGCACACCCTCTACGGTGCCGGCCACCCGGTACTAAAGGCCACCATCGGCTGGCTGGACCTGGTCGGCAACGGCTATGTCGGCTTGCTGCAGATGATCGTCATGCCGCTGATCTTCGCCTCGATCCTCAGCGCCGTGGCCCGCCTGCACAACGCCTCCGCGCTTGGCCGCATCAGCGTCCTGACCATCGGCACACTGCTGCTGACCACTGCCATCGCTGCGCTGATCGGTATCGCCCTGACCAATCTGTTCGGCCTGAGCGCCGAGGGGCTGGTGGCAGGCGTACAGGAAAGCGCACGCCTGCAGGCCATCCACAGTGACTATGCCGGCAAGGTCGCCGACCTCAACATCCCGCAACTGCTGCTTTCGTTCATCCCAAGCAATCCGGTAGGCGACCTGGCACGGGCCAAGCCGACCTCGATCATCAGCGTGGTGATCTTCGCAGTGTTCGTCGGGCTGGCCGCGCTGCAGCTGATCAAGGATGACTCCGAGAAGGGCGCACGCGCCCTCTCGGCCATCGATACCCTGCAGGCCTGGGTAATGCGCCTGGTGCGCCTGGTGATGAAGCTGACCCCGTACGGCGTGCTGGCGCTGATGACCAAAGTGGTGGCCAGCTCTAACCTGGACGACATCCTCAAGCTCGGCAGTTTCGTCGTCGTGTCGTACATCGGCCTGGGCCTGATGTTCGTGGTGCACGGCATCATCCTGGCCGCAACCGGCGTCAGCCCGCTGCGCTTCTTGCGCAAGGTATGGCCGGTGCTGACCTTCGCCTTCACCAGCCGCTCCAGCGCGGCGAGCATCCCGTTGAACATCGAGGCGCAGACCCGTCGCCTGGGCGTACCACAGTCGATCGCCAGCTTCAGCGCCTCGTTCGGTGCAACCATTGGCCAGAATGGCTGCGCCGGGCTCTACCCGGCCATGTTGGCGGTGATGGTGGCCCCGGCAGTGGGTATCGACACCTTCGACCCGCTGTGGATCGCGACCTTGGTGGCCATCGTGACCTTGAGTTCCGCTGGCGTTGCCGGCGTGGGCGGCGGTGCGACCTTCGCAGCGCTGATCGTGCTGCCAGCGATGGGGCTGCCGGTCGAGCTGGTGGCACTGCTGATTTCGGTTGAGCCGCTGATCGACATGGGCCGAACGGCCTTGAACGTGAACGGCTCGATGACGGCGGGCGTGGTGACCAGCCAGTTGTTGAAAGAAACCGACAAGGATGTGCTGGCCGGCGAAGAGCATGCCGAGCTGAGCCAATCCTGATATAGACGGGGCTGCTTGCGCAGCCCCAACCACTTCAAGACTTGTCCCACACCTCGAAGTGATACGCAGGCTTGTCCGCTTCTGCCTGCGGCTCACTCGATGCCAGCTGCCACTGCGCCTTGTCGAACTCCGGGAACCACGCATCCCCTTGCGGCGAAAGCTCCACCCGGGTCAGATACATACGGTTCACCAAGCCCTTTTCCAGGGCCTGAGCGTACAACTGCGCCCCGCCAATCAGCATCAGTTCGTCAACACCCTGCTCACGTGCCCACTGCTCAGCGCGCTCCAGCGCATCTTCGAGCGAAGCGAACACTTCGGCGCCGGCCAGCACCAAGCCGGCCTGACGGCTGACCACGATGTTCAGGCGCCCCGGCAGCGGCCTGCCCAGCGAGTCCCAGGTCTTGCGGCCCATGATGATCGGCTTGCCCAGGGTGGTGGCCTTGAAATATTTGAAATCCCCCGGCAAGTGCCAGGGCATGGTGTTGTCGATGCCGATGACGCGGTTCTCGGCGAGGGCCGCAATCAGGCTGAGGGGGAGTGAAGTAGTCATGCCGGCGAGGATAGCAAACCCATGGTGGGTTATGCTTGCGCCCTGAACCGTGTGCAATGGAATACCCTGTGACTGGACATACTCCACTGGACAAGCGCTGGCTCACCGAAGCGGTGCGCCTGCGCGAGGAACACGCCGGCCCCCTGGAGGATCAGGAAGCCAACCGCCACGCCCGCCAGCAGGGCGGCGACCTGGCAGCCCGCATCGAAGCGCGCGCACTGTTCCTGGCCGAACGGGATGGCATGACCACTGCCCTGCAGCACTGGAAACAAGGCGCACGCCTGGCCCTGCTGGCGTTGCTGCTGTTGGCCATACTCAGCGGCGCGGGCCTTGCCTTTGCCGCCCTCGGCGATGGCCTGCGCCCGGTCAACGTGTTCTGGGCGCTGGGCAGCCTGCTCGGGCTCAACCTGCTGATGCTTCTGGGCTGGGCCGCCGGGCTGGCCTTGAGTGGCGAACATGGCGCCAGCCTCGGACGGCTGTGGCTCTGGCTGAGCGAACGCTTCGCGCGCGACGCCAAGGCCGTACACCTGGCGCCAGCACTGCTGGTGCTACTGCAGCGCCAGCGCCTCAACCGCTGGTTGCTTGGCCTGCTCGTGCACAGCTTGTGGCTGGCGGCCATGCTCAGTGCGCTGACACTACTGCTGGTGTTGCTTGCCACCCGGCGCTACGGTTTCGTCTGGGAAACCACCCTGCTCGCCCCCGAGCCCTTCATCACCCTTACCCAAACGCTTGGTGCCCTGCCCTCATTGCTCGGCTTTGCCGTGCCGGACGAGGGCATGATCCGCGCCAGCGGCGACACCCAGTTGGCCGTTGATATCGCCCGCCAGGCCTGGGCCAGCTGGCTGCTGGGCGTAGTGTTGGTTTATGGCCTGCTGCCGCGCCTGCTGTTGGCTGGTTTGTGCCTGTGGCGCTGGCACCAGGGTCGCCGACGCCTGGCCCTGGACCTCAGCCTGCCCGGCTACGCCCAACTGCGCGATGCACTGATGCCCCGCAGCGAACGGATTGGTGTGCAGGACACCGCCCCCGAAGCGTTGCCACAGTTCCAGGCAGGTCAACTGGAAACCGGCAGCAGTGGAGCCTTGCTGGTCGGCCTCGAACTGGACGACCAGCGCCCATGGCCGCCTGCGCTGGCCAAAGGGGTTACCGACGCCGGCGTACTCGACAGCCGTGAATCGCGCAACCGGCTGCTCGAGCAGCTGAGCCGCTTCCCTCCGGCACGCCTGGCCATCGCCTGCGACCCCCGCCGCTCACCTGACCGCGGCAGCCTGGCACTTCTGGCAGAGTTGGCACGCAATGCCGGTGCCACGCGCATCTGGTTGTTGCAGGCTGCCCCAGGCCAGGTCCTGGACGCCGAGCGCCTGGGGGACTGGCATGAAGCCCTCGACCGCCTGGGCCTGCCCCACGCCGACACCGCCCCCATGAGCTGGCTGGAGCATGGCCATGACTGAGCCCCTGAAACTGGCCGTGGTCGGCCACACCAATGTCGGCAAGACCTCGCTGCTGCGCACCCTGACCCGCGATGTCGGCTTCGGTGAGGTGTCTCATCGCCCGAGCACCACCCGCCACGTCGAGGGCGCGCGCCTTTCGGTGGACGGTGAGCCGCTGCTTGAGCTCTACGATACCCCTGGGCTGGAAGATGCCATTGCCTTGCTCGACTACCTGGAACGCCTCGAACGGCCGGGCGAGCGCCTGGACGGCCCGGCACGGCTGGAGCGCTTTCTGCAGGGCAGCGAAGCACGCCAGCGCTTCGAGCAGGAAGCCAAGGTGCTGCGCCAGTTGCTGGCAAGCAATGCCGGCCTGTATGTGATCGACGCGCGCGAGCCGGTGCTGGCCAAATACCGCGACGAACTGGAGGTGCTGGCCAGTTGCGGCAAGCCATTGCTGCCGGTGCTCAACTTCGTCGCCAGCAGCCAGCATCGCGAACCTGAATGGCGTGAGGCCCTGGCCCGCCTCGGGCTGCATGCGCTGGTAAGGTTCGACAGCGTTGCGCCCCCTGAAGACGGCGAGCGCCGCCTTTACGAGAGCTTGGCATTGCTGCTGGAAGACGCCCGCCCCGCCCTGCAGCGGCTGATCGACGACCAGCAGGCACAGCGGCTGGCCCGCCAGCACAGCGGTAAACGGCTGATCGCTGAGCTGCTGCTCGACTGCGCAGCATGTCGGCGCTGCGTCGAAGCTGAACCAGCGGCTGAAGCCAAGGCCATCGAGGCCTTGCGCCAGGAGGTGCGCCAGCGAGAACAGCGCTGCGTCGAAGCGCTTCTGAAGCTCTACGGTTTCCGTCGCGAAGATGCCAATGCCGGTGACCTGCCGCTGTTGAACGGGCGCTGGGGCGATGACCTGTTCAACCCTGAAACCTTGAAGCTATTAGGCGTACGCCTGGGCAGCGGCGTGGCGGCAGGGGCTGCGGCCGGCGCGGGGGTCGACTTGCTGGTCGGTGGCCTTACGCTCGGTGCTGCCGCCTTGGCCGGAGCCATTGCCGGCGGAGCCCTGCAGACTGCACGCAACTATGGCGCACGGTTGATGGGCAAACTGAAAGGCCAGCGCGAGCTGACGGTGGATGACACGGTGTTGCGGCTATTGGCGTTGCGTCAGCAACAGTTGATGGCAGCCCTGGATAGCCGCGGGCATGCAGCACAGAACAGTATTCGCCTGAATGAGCCGGACGAGAAAACCTGGCGTGAAGGCAAGCTTCCCGAGGCGCTGAGCAAAGCGCGGGCGCATCCGCAGTGGTCGACGCTCAATCCGGGGGCGCGAGTGAACCAGACTGAGCGGCAGGAACAGCTGGAAGCACTGGTATTGCAGATTTGAGCTATCCGATCCAGCCTGATCGCGGGTAAACCCGCGCCCTCAGGTTTGGCGTTGCCAACCTGAGGGCACAGGCCCCGCAGAGCTTACTGCTGCGCCACCTTCTCCGACTTGCCGTCATAACGCTTGCGCCACTCGGCCAGGATCTGGTCGCGGTTCTTCGAAGCCCAGGCAAAGTCGTTCTTGATCAGGCGCTGCTCGTAGTCCGCGGGGAGCTCGGTTTGCGGTTTGGCAATGCCCGGGGCAGCGAGTACAGCGAAGTTCTCTTTGTACAGTTCCATGGCCGCAGGGCTTGCCGAGAAATCCGCCAGCCGCTTGGCGGCATCAGCCTTTGGTGAACCTTTGATCACTGCAGTCGCCTCGATCTCCCAGCCCAGGCCTTCCTTGGGCAGGACGATATCCAGTGGCGCGCCCTGGCGCTTGAGCTGCACCGCCGGGTACTCGAAGGAGATACCGATCGGGAACTCCCCTGCCGCGGCCAGTTTGCAAGGCTTGGAGCCGGAATGGACGTACTGGCCGATGTTCTGGTGCAGCGCGTCCATATAGGCCCAGCCCTGAGGCTCGCCAAAGGTCTGCAGCCACGCGCTCACATCCAGGAAACCGGTACCCGACGACGCCGGGTTCGGCATCACGATCTTGCCCTTGTACTCCGGCTTGGTCAGGTCCTGCCAGCTCACCGGTTTGCTCAGGCCCTGCTTCTGGGCCTCGATGGTATTGAAGCAGATCGTCGCGGCCCAAACGTCCATGCCGACCCACGCCGGAGGGTTGGCGGCGTCACGGTAGTTGGCGGAGATCTTGCCCAGGTCTTTCGGTGCATAGGCTTCGAGCATGCCGTTCTGGTCGAGGATGGCCAGGCTGGAAGCCGCCAGCCCCCAAACCGCATCGGCCTGCGGGCGCTCTTTCTCGGCCAGCAGCTTGGCAGTGATGATGCCGGTGGAGTCACGCACCCACTTGATTTCGATGTCCGGGTTGGCCTTTTCGAAGGCCTGCTTGTAGGTCTTGAGCTGCTCGGCTTCCAGGGCGGTGTAGACGGTCAGCTGCGTAGTGGCGGCCGAAGCCTGCAGGCTGAATACAGCGGTCACGGCAGCGGCAAGTGCGAGGGGCTTGAACATGATGCGTTTCCTGTCAGTGTGGGCAGTCGGTCAATGGCCGGGAGCGCGCTGGCGCCAGGCCTGTGAGCGGCGCAGCAGGCCGCGGGAAGCGCCGGCCAGCAGCAGCGATGCAGCCGCACTGGTCAGCAGGATCAAGGTCGACATGGCGGCAGCGCCGCCGACATTGCCGGCATCGTCCATGTTCAGCACGGCGACGGCGGCGAGGATGGTGTCGGGGCTGTAAAGGAAGATTGCCGCCGATACCGTGGTCATGGCCGAGACGAACAGATAACGGATGATGTCCAGCAGTGCGGGCAGGCAGATCGGCACGGTCACCCGCACGAAGTGCTTGTACAACGGCGCCTTGAGCGACAGCGCGGCGGCCTCGAACTCGCCATCGAGCTGGCGCAACGCCGTGGTTGCGGTCATCTGCGCAGTGGTCAGGTAGTGGGCGATGGTGCACACCACCAACAGCCCCATGCCGCCGTAGAACACGTGCAGTGGGTTGCCATTGAGGTTGAAGAAGAAGACATAGCCCAGGCCCAGCACCAACCCCGGTACCGCCATGGGGATGAAGCTGAGCAGGCGCAGGGCCTGGTTGAGCAAACGCTGGCCCTGGGTTTTCTCCATCAGGTAGGCACCGGCAAAGATCACCATGCTGCCGATCAGCGCGGTGCCGATGGCCATGGTCACACTGTTGCGATAGGCCAGCCAGCCACCGCCGGCGGTGTCTTCGAACATGTAGTGCTTGAACGACAAGGTCAGGTTGTAGGGCCAGAAGGTCACCAGTGACGAGTACACCGCCATGCCGATCACGCCCACCAGCACCGTGCATACCAGCATGACGATCACCAGATAACAGGCATCACGCCCGGGCGACGGCTTGGGTTCGAATACCTGGGCACGACCACTCATGGCCTCGCCCTGACGGCGACGCAGCCAGGCATCGACCGCAAAGCTCAGCAATGCCGGCACCAGCAGCACCATGCCGATCAATGCACCCCGGCCGAACTGCTGCTGGCCGACGACCGCCTTGTAGGCCTCGAGCGCCAGCACCTGGTAGTCGCCACCGACAACCACCGGTACACCGAAATCGGTGATGGTCAGGGTGAACACCAGGCAGAACGCCGCGAACACCGCCTGGCGCGTTGCCGGCCAGGTAATGCTGCGAAACGCCCGCGACGCCCCGGCCCCCATGCTGGAGGCGGCATCGAACAACCGTGCATCGGCCAGCGACAAGGCCGACAGCAGGATCATCAGCGCATGCGGGAAGGTGTAGATGGCCTCCCCCAGGACAATGCCCCAGAAGCCATAGATGTTGTCACTGAGCAACCCGCGCAGCAGGCCTTGGTTACCGAACAGGTAGACCAGGGCAATCGCCGGCAACATCGACGGTGCCAGCAGTGGCAGCAGCGAGATACCCCGCCACAGCCCCTTGGCCGGGATCAGCGTGCGCTGCAAGGCATAAGCGAACAGGTATGCCAGGGGGACCACGATCGCGGCAACCGTGAAGGCAACCGACAAGCTGTTGCCAAGCAGCCAGTGGAAGTTGTCGCTGGCAAACAGTTCACGGGCCGCCAGCAGACCGCCACCCTGGCCGGCATCGCCGCTGAAGCCGCGCCAGAAGATCGCCAGCAACGGCATCAGCACCGCCAGCAACAGCAAGGCCAGCAGCAGGCACTTGCCACCGACGACGAACAGCCGATCACCGAATGCAACATCATTGCGCGCTGTGTGCTTGGGCTGGGCCAGCGGCAAAGGCATGGGCGCGGCCATCTCAGGCAAACACCTGCAGGCTCTGCGGCGGCAGGGCCACCCAGATGTCCTGCGAGCCCAAGTGTGGCATGGCTTCTGGCGCCAGTTCGGCGAGCAGCGGATGGCCCGGCAGGGCCTTGAATTCAAAGCTCATGCGGCAGCGGTTGCCGAGGAATGTGATTTCGCGGACCTTGGCCGGGAACAGGTTTTCTTCATGCACCACCGGGTTGACAGTGATGGCCTCCGGGCGGCAGAACAACCGGCCGCTGCTGGCCCGCGGCGCACCCGCTGCCAGGCGCATGCTCATGGCGCCCACCTGGGCATGGCTGTCGCCAGTACGCTGAAACGGCAGCCAGTTGCCCTGGCCAACGAACTCGGCAACGAACGGCGTGGACGGCTGATCGTAGATTTCCTGAGGGGTGGCGTACTGCTCGACCTGGCCGTTGTTCATCACCGCAATGCGGTCGGCCATCAGCATGGCTTCGTCCTGGTTGTGGGTGACCATCAGCGTGGTGATACCCAGTTGACGCTGCAGCTGTCGAAGTTCGGTGCACAGGTGCTCACGCACACGCGCATCCAGCGCCGACATAGGCTCGTCGAGCAACAGCAGCGAAGGCGACGGGGCCAGGGCACGGGCCAACGCAACCCGCTGCTGTTGCCCCCCGGACAATTGCCCGGGGTATTTCTTTTCACTGCCGGCCAGGCCTACCAGGTCCAGCATCTCGGCTACGCGCTGGCGGCTTTCTTCACGGCCACTGCGGTTCAGGCCGTAGGCAATGTTGGCTTCGACGGTGAGGTTGGGGAACAGCGCGTAGGATTGAAAGAGGATGCCGTAGTCACGGGCCTGTGGGGGCAATTCGCTGATGTCACGCTCACCGATGTACAACTCGCCACGGTCTTGGCGTTCCAGCCCTGCGATGCAGCGCAGCAGGGTGGTCTTGCCGCAGCCGGAAGGGCCGAGCAGGCAAACCAGCTCGCCGGCGGCGATGTCCAGGGAGACATCGTTCAACGCCGTGAAGGCGCCGAAACGCTTGTGGATACCGCGCACTTTCATTTGTGCGCCCGGGGTGGCGTGGTTCATGGCAAAGCCTCATCGAGCAGATGTGGCCATGCTAGAAAGGCTGTGCGAAGGTTCTGTGGCGGCGAGGCAAAAGCGGGCGATAGTGGTATAGGCAGATTTTGTAGTGACGTTGCAGGTTCAGAACTGCGACCCCACCACTTCCTGCGCCACCCCGAGGAAGGCTGCCGGCAACCGGGCCTGGCGTCTTTCCTTCAGGCAGTACAGGTACTCATGCATCACCGGCGCGTCTTCCAGTGTCAGCACCCGCAGCTCCGAGTTGTGCGGCACCTCGTGCCGGGCAATCACGCTGATGCCGATATTGCGCAGCACCGCCTCACGGATCGACTCGCGGCTGCCGATTTCCAGCACCGCTTCGGCCTTCACCCCAGCGCCGTGCATCATTTCTTCGGTGAGTTTGCGCGTGGTCGAACCTTTCTCGCGCATCAGCAGGCATTGCCCTGCCACCACCTCGATAGACACCACCTGACGCTGCGCCAGCGGGTGATTGCGGTGCACCGCCACCACCAGCGGGTCAGTGCCCAGCACGCGCCTCACCAGGCGAGCATCCTCCACCAACTGTGACGAGGCGGCGAGATCGACGCGGTAGTCCTCCAGCATCTCCAGCACCTGCTGCGAATTACCGATCTCCACGGCCACGCCCACCTGTGGCAAGCGCTCACGGAAGATCTTCACCAGATCGAGGATGTAATACGGCGCGGTGGCAGCGATGCGCAGGTTGCCTTGGGCATGGCCGCTATTGCGCAGCTCGAACTCGATGTCGGCTTCCTGTTGCAGCAGCGCCTTGACCATTGGCAGCAGGCGCACGCCCTCCTCGCTCAGCACCAGGCGCCGGCCGCCGCGGTAGAACAGCTCCACCGCGTACTGGCTTTCGAGGTTGCGGATTTGGGTGGTCACCGTCGGCTGGCTGAGGCCAAGCTTCTTCGCCGCCAGGGTGATGCTGCCCAGGCGGGCCACCATGTAGAAGGCTTTGAGCTCGGCACTCAGCATTGCTGGGCTCCGCAGCCGCAAAAGCAGCCGTAAGCAGAGGCAGCGCTGTGTAGTTTCATAAGTCTCGATTCCACCTCGATCAGCTTGTAGCTTGCAGCTGCTACTTGCGCAAAAGGCGCAGGCCGTTGAACACCACCAGCAGGCTTACGCCCATGTCGGCGAACACCGCCATCCACAGCGTGGCCATGCCGGCAAAGGTGATTGCCAGGAAGATGGCCTTGATGCCCAACGCCAGCACGATGTTCTGCTTAAGGATCGCCGCACTTTGCCGCGACAGCCTGACGAAGGCCGGGATTTTGCGCAAGTCGTCATCCATCAGCGCCACATCGGCGGTCTCGATGGCGGTGTCGGTACCGGCAGCCGCCATGGCGAAACCGATCTCGGCACGGGCCAGCGCCGGCGCATCGTTGATACCATCACCGACCATGCCAACCCGGTGCCCCTGGGCGTAGAGCTGCTCGATCGTGCTCAGCTTGTCGGCAGGGAGCAGGTTGCCTTCGGCGCGGTCGATACCGACCTGGGCAGCGATGGCCTGGGCGGTATGGGGATTGTCGCCGGTAAGCATGACAGTCTTGATGCCCAGCGCGTGCAGCTCGGCGATGGCCTCACGGCTGCTGTCCTTGACCGTGTCGGCAACGGCAAACAGCGCCAGCGGGCCAGAGCGGTCGAGCAACAGCACCACGGTCTTGCCTTGGCGCTCGAGTTGGTCCAACTGTGCTTCGAGCTGCGGTGAGCACAAGCCCAGCTCTTCGACCAGACGATGGTTGCCCAGGTGATAGGTTTCGCCATCGATGTCACCACGCACACCGCGCCCCGCCAAGGCAGCGAACGCGCTGACCTCACTCAGGGCCAGCCCCTGCGCCCTGGCCAACTGGGCGATGGCAGCCGATACCGGGTGGTCTGAGCGCTCGGCCAGGCTTGCCGCCAGTGCCTGGGCGCGGCCTTCGAACAATGGGTCCAGCACCTTGGTATCGGTCTGCACCGGCTTGCCGTGGGTGAGAGTTCCAGTCTTGTCCAGGGCCAGGAAGTCCAGCTTGCGGCCCCCTTCCAGGTACACACCCCCCTTGATCAGGATGCCCTTGCGCGCCGCAGCCGCCAGGCCACTGACAATGGTCACCGGGGTGGAAATCACCAGGGCACATGGGCAGGCCACCACCAACAGCACCAAGGCGCGGTAGACCCAGTCGAACCAGGCGCCGGCCATGAACAGCGGCGGGATGAGCGCTACGGCCAAAGCCAGGGCGAACACCACAGGCGTGTAGATGCGCGAGAAGGTATCGACGAAACGCTGGGTAGGCGCTCGAGCGCCCTGCGCCTGCTCCACGGCCTTGATGATACGGGCCAATGTGGAATGCCCTGCCACTGCAGTTACCCGGTACTCCAGAGCGCCGGCCTGGTTGATGGTGCCGGCGAACAGCTTGTCGCCAGGGGCCTTGTCCACAGGCAGGCTCTCGCCGGTGATCGGTGCCTGATCGACGCTGGATTGCCCACTGACCACTTCACCGTCCAGGCCGATACGCTCACCGGGGCGTACCCGCACGAGCGCACCGATCGCTACGTGGCGCACCTCGGCCTCACGCCATTGGCCATCGGCCTGCTGCACCGTGGCCATGTCCGGCGTAAGCTGCATCAGGCCACTGATGGCATGGCGCGCACGGTCAAGTGAACGTGCCTCGATCAGTTCGGCGATGGTGAACAGCACCATGACCATGGCCGCCTCAGGCCACTGGCCGATCAGCACGGCACCGGTCACGGCAATGCTCATCAGCGCGTTGATGTTCAGGTTGCGGTTTTTAAGGGCAATCCAGCCCTTCTTGTAGGTGCCCAGGCCACAGCCAAGGATCGCTGCCAGCGCCAACGCGGCTACCACCCACTCGGGCGCCAGCGCGCTGAAATGGATGATTTCGGCGGCGATCGCCGCGATGCCGGACAATGCCAATGGCCACCAGCGAGTCTTGGCTGGCGCGGGTGCGATCACGCCACCCTCATCCTCTACAGCCAGCGGTTCTGCCTTCATGCCCAGGCTTTCGATGGCCCGCTCGATCTCAGCAGTGCCATCCAAGGTATGGCGCACGCCCAGCACGCGGTTGATCAGGTTGAACTCCAGCTGCTCGATGCCGGCCAGCTTGCCGAGCTTGTCCTGGATCAAGGTCTGTTCTGTCGGGCAGTCCATGGCTTGTATGCGAAAACGGCTGAGCCGGGCCTGGTCACTGGCCTTTTCGCTCAATTGCACAAACGCAGGCGCCGCACTGGACCCGCAGCAACTGTGCGCATGTGCGTCGTGGCAATGGCTTTTACCGGCGTTGACGTGGTCATGGTCATGCACGTGTTCGTGTTCGTGGCTGACAGGCTGGTTCATGGGGTCATCCTTAGTGAGCACCTGTTGCCAAGTGAACACCCTGTAGCCACTATAGGGTCAAGCCACCTGATGGAGAATCGCCATGAAAATCGGAGAACTGGCCAAAGCCACCGACTGTGCGGTGGAGACCATTCGTTATTACGAGCGTGAGCAGCTACTGCCAGAGCCAGCGCGTACCGACGGTAATTACCGGCTGTACACCCAGGCCCATGTCGAGCGGCTGACCTTTATCCGCAACTGCCGCACCCTGGACATGACCCTGGACGAAATACGCAGCCTTTTGCGCCTGCGCGATAGCCCGGCGGGCTCATGTGGCACCGTCAATGCGTTGATAGACGAACATATCGAACACGTGCAGGCACGGATCGATGGCCTGGTGGCATTGCAGGAGCAACTGGTGGAGTTACGCAGACGGTGCAGTGCACAGGGAGAGGAATGCGCGATCTTGCAGCGTTTGGAGGTGAACGGAGCCGTATCCGTGCCGGATACCGAGCCTTCGCACGTGGGGCGTAGCCACGGGCATTGAAGCCGCTGGGGCTGCTGCGCAGCCCTGGGCATTTGCGTGAATCAGACCGCCATCGGCGCCGTCATCGGTGCATGGTGCTCATAGCCTTCCAGGCTGAAATCGCTCGGTTCGATCTTCTCCAGCCACTCCGGCTCGTACTTGCCCGTCTCGGCGAACGCAGGCACGCGGTCGCTGATCACCAGCTTCGGTGCTTCCAGCGGCTCGCGCTTGAGTTGCTCGTTAAGCATGTCCAGATGGTTTTCGTACACATGGGCATCGCCAATGAAGTACGTGAACCAGCGCGGCGTATAGCCCGTCAGGCGGCCGAACAGCGACAGCAGCGCCGCACCTTCGGTGAGGTTGAACGGTGTGCCCAGGCCCAAGTCATTGGAGCGGATGTAGAGCGTCAGGGAGATTTCCCTGGTCTGGACATTGGGGTGGAACTGGTACAGCAGGTGGCACGGCGGCAGCGCCATTTCGTCCAGCTGCGCGCAGTTCCAGCCATGGAACAGGATGCGCCGGCTGCCTGGGTCGTTGGCTATGGTGTCCAGGCACTGACGCACTTGGTCGATGGCCTTGTACAGCACGACGAACGCCTGGCCATCTTCCTCGTCCTGGGCAATCCTGCGAAAGCCCGCTTGTTCGGCCATTTCGATCGCTGCCGGGTTGCTCAGCGGGATGCGCTTGTAGCCCGGCCACTGGCGCCACTGCACACCGTAAATTTCGCCGAGGTCGTCATGGCCCTGGCGGAACGGGTTGGCCAGCCACTGGGCGTTCTCGTTGGCGTTCTGATCCCACACCTTGCAGCCCAGTTCGCGGAATTCACCCGCGTTCTTCACGCCACGCAGGAAGCCGACCATCTCGCCGATGGCAGACTTGAATGCCAGCTTGCGCGTGGTGATGGCCGGAAAGCCCTTTTGCAGATCGAAGCGCAGCATGGCGCCCGGCAGGCTGATGGTGCGGATGCCCGTGCGGTTTTCCTGCAGAGTGCCGTTTTCGATGACGTCACGGACCAGGTCCAGATACTGTTTCATGGCTTACCTGTAGCAAGAACGGCAGGGGGATCGCCCCTGCCGTTGGGAATCAGATGGCGGGTTTCGCCGTGGGTTTGCGATTATAAGCCCACCAGATCAATCCGAGGCCGGCCAGAATCATCGGGATGCAGAGTATCTGACCCATGGTCAGCCAGCCCCAGGCAATGTAGCCCAGCTGGGCATCCGGCACGCGGACGAATTCGACGATGAAGCGGAAGATGCCGTAGAACAGGGCGAACATCCCGGAAACCGCCATGGTCGGGCGCGGCTTGCGCGAGAACAGCCAAAGGATCGCGAACAACGCCACGCCTTCCAGGGCGAACTGGTACAGCTGCGATGGGTGGCGCGGCAGTTGGGCCGGGTCGCTGAACGGCGGGAAGATCATCGCCCACGGCACGTCGGTCGGCTTGCCCCACAGTTCGGCGTTGATGAAGTTGCCGATACGCCCTGCCCCCAGGCCAATCGGCACCAGCGGTGCGACGAAGTCCATCAGTTCGAAGAATGACTTGTTGTTGCGCTTGCCGAACCACAAGGCCGCCAGCATCACGCCGATGAAGCCGCCGTGGAACGACATGCCACCCTTCCATACCTCGAAGATCAACGTCGGGTTGGCCAGGTAGGCGTGCAGGTCGTAGAACAGCACATAACCCAAGCGCCCGCCGACGATCACCCCCATCGACAACCAGAACACCAGGTCAGAGAGCTTTTCACGCGACCAGGTGGGGTCGAAACGGTTGAGCCGGCGCGAGGCGAGCAGCCACGCGCCACCAATGCCGATCAGGTACATCAGGCCGTACCAATGGATTTTCAGCGGCCCGAGCGCAACGGCCACGGGGTCTATCTGCGGGTAAGGCAGCATGGATATTCCTCTGGTTTCAAATCAAAAAGCTCAGGCCTACGCAAAACAGCAGCGCGGCGAACAAGCGCTTGAGCAGGCGGGGCGACAACTTGTGCGCCAGCCGCGCGCCGAAGCGGGCGAAAAACATGCTGGTCACGGCAATGCCGACCAGCGCTGGCAGGTACACGAAGCCCACGCTATGGGCTGGCAGATGCTCATCGTGCCAACCCAGCCACATGAAACTCAGGGCGCTGGCCACGGCAATCGGCAGGCCGCAGGCCGAAGACGTGGCCACCGCCTGCTGCATCGGCAGGCTGCGCCAGGTCAGGAATGGCACGGTCAACGAACCACCGCCGATGCCGAAGATCGCCGAGGCCCAACCGATCACGCCACCGGCGCCGATCAGTGCGGGCTTGCCGGGAATGCCGCGGCTGGCCTTGGGCTTGAGGTCCAGTGCCATCTGCGCGGCAATGATCAGCGCGAATACGCCGATGATCTTCTGCAACAGCGGGCCCTGGATAAGCGAAGCCGTCTTCGCGCCCACCCCGGCGCCCAGCAGGATACCCACGGTCATCCAGGCGAAGATCGGCCACTGCACCGCGCCCCGACGATGGTGCTCGCGCACGGCATTGATCGATGTGAAGACGATGGTTGCCAGCGAGGTACCGACTGCCAGGTGAGTGAGCACCGAAGCGTCGAAGCCCTGCAGGGTGAAGCTGAACACCAGCACCGGCACGATGATGATGCCGCCGCCCACGCCGAACAGCCCGGCCAGCACGCCGGCACAGGCGCCCAGAAGCAGATAGAGTGCGAACTCCATTCGTCGTCCCCGAAAAAACAATCCGGCATGGTAACGGAAGCCGGGCTCGGGGCTCTAGTGAACTCTGTGACAGGATGGATCGGCGCCGCCGCAGTGGGTAGAGTGGCAAAAAACCCAGAGGCCCAACCTATGTGCCTGATCGTATTCGCCTGGCGGCCAGGGCATGCCCTGCCGCTGATCGTGGCGGCCAACCGCGACGAGTTCTATGCCCGGCCCACGCAGGCGCTGGCAGCCTGGGAAGATGCGCCCGGCGTGCATGCAGGGCGTGACCTGGAGGCCGGTGGTACCTGGCTGGGCGTGGGGCCGCAGGGGCGGTTCGCCGCGCTGACCAATATTCGCGACCCAGGGCAGCCGTTGGGCCCCCGCTCACGCGGCGAGCTGGTGGCGGCATACCTGCAGGGTGAGCTTGGGGTCGAGGCCTATCTGGACCAGGTCGCCAGCCGCAGCAAGCAGTATTCGGGGTTCAACCTGCTGGTGGGCGATGGTGTGCGCCTGGGGTATCTGCACGCTCGAGACGCGGCGCCGCGCTTGCTGGCGGCTGGGGTGTATGGGCTTTCCAATGCCGGGCTGGATACGCCGTGGCCCAAGCTGGTCAAGGCGCGCGACGGGCTGGAACGGTTACTGGGTTCAGCGGACCCGCAGCGTTTGATGGCGTTGCTGGCCGATGGTGAGACGGCGCCTGAGGCAGAGCTGCCGGAAACTGGCGTGGGCGTGGCGACCGAGAAGCTGCTGTCGAGTGTGTTCATTGCCAGCCAGAATTATGGGACGCGGGCCAGTACGGTGCTGATCGTGGATGATCAGGGTAAAAGACGGCTTATCGAGCGCAGTTTCGGGCCTTTTGGGGGGCACTTGGGGGAGGTTGAACTTTGGATTTGAGGGCCATGGGGCTGCTTTGCAGCCCTTTCGCGACACAAGGCCGCTCCTACCAGGGTCGCGTCGCCTGAGCGGCCTTGTGTCGCGAAAGGGCCGCAAAGCGGCCCCAGAATTCACAGGGTCTTGTTGGCCTCTGGCCCGATCATCCGCGCCAGCCCCAGGTTCTTCAGCGCCAATTGCAACGAGCTGTGGATAACCTGCGGGTTGTCATGGCTCAGGGCATCGGCCAGCAGCTCCTTGGCCTTGCTCATGTTTATCTGGCGCAGCATCCACTTCACCTTCGGCAGGTTGGTGGCGTTCATCGACAAGCTGTCGAAGCCCATGGCCATCAACAGGACCGCTGCTGCCGGATCACCGGCCATCTCGCCGCAGATACTGACTGGCTTGCCCTCGCCATGGGCATCACGCACCACGGTGTTCAAGGCTTGCAGCACTGCCGGGTGCAGGTAGTCGTAAAGGTCGGCAACCCGCGGGTTGTTGCGGTCTACTGCCAGCAGGTACTGGGTCAGGTCGTTGGAGCCTACCGAAAGGAAATCCACCTGACGCGCCAGCTCCTTGGTCTGGTAAACCGCGGCCGGGATCTCGACCATCACGCCAACCGGTGGCATCGGCACGTCCGTGCCTTCGTCACGCACCTCGCCCCAGGCGCGGTGAATCAGGTGCAGGGCCTCTTCCAGTTCGTGAATGCCGGAGATCATCGGCAGCAGAATGCGCAGGTTGTTCAGGCCTTCGCTGGCTTTGAGCATGGCGCGGGTCTGGACCAGGAAGATTTCCGGGTGGTCGAGGGTCACGCGGATGCCACGCCACCCCAGGAACGGGTTTTCTTCCTTGATCGGGAAGTAGGACAGCGCCTTGTCCCCGCCGATGTCGAGGGTACGCATGGTCACCGGCAGCGGGTGAAACGCCGCCAACTGCTCGCGATAGATGGCCAACTGCTCTTTTTCGCTGGGGAAGCGCTGGTTGATCATGAACGGCACTTCTGTGCGGTACAGGCCCACCCCTTCTGCGCCCCGCTGCTGGGCACGGGCCACGTCGGCAAGCAGGCCGGTGTTGACCCACAGCGGCATGCGATGACCGTCCGGGGTGATGCAAGGCAGTTCGCGCAACGCATCCAGGCCCTGGGCCAGCTGACGCTCTTCTTCGACCACCTCGCTGTATTGCTTGCGCAGCACGTCGCTGGGGTTGGTGAACACCTCGCCCTTGTAGCCATCGACGATCAGCTCGATACCATCGACCTTGGAATACGGCAGGTCGACCAGGCCCATCACCGTCGGGATACCCATGGCACGGGCCAGGATGGCGACGTGGGAGTTGCCCGAGCCCAGCACCGAGACCAGGCCCACCAGCTTGCCTTCCGGCACCTCACCCAACATCGCCGGGGTCAGCTCCTCGCTGACCAGGATGGTGTTGTCGGCATACACCAGCGATTGCGAACGGGCTTGCTGGAGGTAGGCCAGCAGACGGCGACCGAGGTCTTTCACGTCCGAGGCGCGTTCGCGCAGGTAGTCGTCGTCCATCAGTTCGAACCGGCTGACGTGCTCGCCGACCACCTGGCGCAGGGCGCCCTGGGCCCACTGGCCGGTCTTGATGACGTCAGTCACCTCACCGCCGAGGGCTGCGTCCTCAAGCATCATCAGGTACACGTCGAACAGCGCGCGTTCTTCCGGGCGCAACTGGGTGGCCAGTTTGGCCGAAAGCTTGCGCATGTCGGCGCGCACGCCCTCGAGGGCGTTGTGGAACAGTTTGAGTTCAGCGTCGATGTCTTCGACCGTCTTGTCCGGCACCACCTCAAGGTCGGCAGGCGGCAACATGACCACGGCTCGGCCGACGGCAGCACCCGGCGAGCCTGGTACGCCGACGAAGCGCGCTTCCTGGATGCCCTTGCCCTGGCGGCCCAGGCCACGAATCGAGCCGGTGGCCTCGGCGTGAGCGATAACCCCGGCGAGTTGAGCGCTCATGGTGACCAGGAAAGCTTCTTCACCCTCGTCGAACTGGCGGCGTTCTTTCTGCTGAATGACCAGCACGCCGACCACACGACGGTGGTGGATGATCGGTGCACCCAGGAAGGACGCGAAACGCTCCTCGCCCGTTTCAGCGAAGTAGCGGTAACGTGGGTGATCAGCGGCGTTTTCCAGGTTCAGCGGCTCTTCCCGGGTACCGACCAGACCAACCAGGCCTTCGTTGGGGGCCATGCTGACCTTGCCGATGGATCGCTTGTTGAGGCCTTCGCTGGCCATCAGCACGAAGCGGTTGGTTTCCGGGTCGAGCAGGTAGACCGAGCAGACCTGGCTGCCCATGGCCTCCTTGACGCGCAAGACAATGATCCCCAACGCCGTCTTGAGATCTTTGGCGGAGTTCACTTCCTGGACGATCTTGCGCAGCGTATTGAGCATGGCTCGGGGTCGAACTCCGTCGTCAGTCGCGCGTCAAAAGACGCGGTGCTAGCTCTTTCAGGGCGCGGCGATACACTTCACGCTTGAAGGTCACCACCTGGCCCAGCGGGTACCAATAGCTGACCCAGCGCCAGCCATCGAATTCAGGCTTGCCGGTCAGGTCCATCCGCACCCGTTGCTCATTGCTCACCAGGCGCAGCAAAAACCATTTCTGCTTCTGGCCGATACACAGCGGTTGGCTGTGGGTACGTACCAGACGCTGGGGTAAACGATAACGCAACCAGCCGCGGGTGCAGGCAAGAATTTCCACATCATCGCGTTCAAGGCCAACTTCTTCGTTCAGCTCGCGGTACAGGGCATCTTCCGGCGTCTCGTCAGGGTTGATACCACCCTGAGGGAATTGCCAGGCATCCTGGTTGATCCGCCGAGCCCATAGCACCTGCCCGGCATCATTCGTGAGAATGATCCCGACATTTGGGCGAAAACCATCCGGGTCGATCACGGCAGCAACCTCGCAAACGCATGTCACCGCATTGTTCCACAAAGCCTGCGAGCGCAGCAACGCGCCCGCCACGCTTATGTGCAGCGAGGTGAAAACTCCGTATTCTGCGGGCCTTCCCTATGGCTGACGCGAGTAACCGCAATGCGCCTGGCTTTATTCGACCTGGACAATACCCTCCTCGGTGGCGACAGTGACCACGCGTGGGATGATTACCTGTGCGAACGGGGGATTCTTGACCCGATCGCGTACAAACAACGCAACGATGCCTTCTACCAGGATTACCTGAACGGCACCCTCGACCTGCAGGCCTACCTGGCCTTTTCCATGGAAATCCTCGCAGCCACCGAACCCGCCCAGCTCGACCAATGGCACCGCGAATTCATGCGCGACTGCATCGAGCCGATCATCCTGCCCAAGGCCCTGGCCCTGCTGCAGCAACACCTTGAGGCAGGCGACCAACTGGTGATCATCACCGCCACCAACCGTTTCGTAACCGCGCCGATTGCCCGCCGTCTGGGCGTTCGCACGCTATTGGCGACCGAATGCGAAACACGCGATGGCCGCTATACCGGGCGCAGTACCGATATACCGTGCTTCCGTGAAGGCAAGGTGACGAGGCTGGAACGCTGGATGCTGGAGAACGGGTTCGACCTGCAAGACAGCTACTTCTATAGCGATTCGATGAATGACTTGCCGCTGTTGCAGCGGGTGTCACATGCTGTCGCGGTGGACCCGGACCCTAACCTGCAGGCTGAGGCTGAGCGGCGCGGGTGGCCGGTGATTTCGCTTAGGGACTGAGCCTTTTTGGGGCTGCAGAGCGGCCCGGCCAGCTTCAGACCGGCTTGGCGCCCATCAACCCGGCGATGGACAGGAAGCAGACACCGCTGAAGACCGCCAGGGCCAGGGTAAACCGCATACCCACCGCCTCAGCCTTGCGCAGCCGGTTCAGACGCACCAGCAGCCACCACGCGGCGAACGCACCGAGGGTATAGATGACGCTGGACGCCAGCACCCAGGTCTGCCCCAGCGGCCAACCCACCAGGTGAACCAGCCACCAACCGGTGAACGGCATGCTCAGCAGGCTCACGCCCATCACCAGCCAGACGAACACCAAAGGCCGACGCAGCAGCTTGCCATAAGCCTGGGCGTCGCCTTGGCGCCGGGCGCGCACGGTCCAGATCGCCAAACCCAGTGCGCCCAGCAATAACAGGGCGGTGGCAACGAGATGCAAGGCCTTGAGGGTGGTCAGGTGTTCCATGTCTTCACATCCTTGGGGGGTTAGCCAAGCTTAGTCGCTCAACCCAGGAAGAGCCGGTAAGCGGGATTGTCGGTCTCATCCCAGTACGGATACCCAATCTTGGCCAGCGCCGCCGGCACCAGGTGGCGTTCGTCCTCCGGCACCTGCAACCCCGCCACCACACGCCCGTCGGCGGCGCCGTGGTTGCGGTAGTGGAACATCGAGATGTTCCAGCGCCCGCCCAGCTTGTTGAGGAAGTTGAACAGCGCCCCCGGCCGCTCAGGGAACTCGAAGCGCAGCACGATCTCGTCGCGTGCACCGGCCGAATGGCCACCCACCATGTGGCGGATGTGCATCTTGGCCAGCTCGTTGTCAGTCAGGTCGGTAACAGGGAAACCCTGCTCGGTCAGTTGCTGCACCAACGCTGCGCGTGGGTCGTTCTCCGGATGGGTCTGCACGCCAACGAAGATATGGGCTTCGTCGGATGTGTGCTTGCGGTAGTTGAATTCGGTGATCTGGCGCTTGCCGATGGCCTCGCAGAACGCCTTGAAGCTGCCCGGCCGCTCGGGGATGGTCACGGCGATGATCGCTTCGCGCTTCTCGCCCAGCTCGGCACGCTCGGCGACGTGACGCAGGCGGTCGAAGTTGACGTTGGCGCCCGAGTCGATAGCTACCAGCGTTTGCCCGGTGACGCCGTTGAGCTCGACATACCTCTTGATCCCAGCGACACCCAAAGCGCCTGCAGGTTCGGTGATCGAGCGGGTATCGTCGTAAATATCCTTGATTGCTGCACAGATCTCGTCAGTGCTGACGGTGATCACCTCATCCACATGCAAGCGGCAGATGTCGAAGGTATGCTGACCGATCTGGGCCACGGCCACGCCATCGGCGAACAGCCCAACCTGCGGCAGCACCACGCGCTCGCCAGCGGCCATGGCTGCCTGCAGGCAATTGGAGTCATCCGGTTCGACGCCAATCACCTTGATTTCCGGGCGCAGGTATTTCACGTAGGCGGCGATGCCGGCGATCAGCCCACCGCCGCCCACCGGCACGAAGATCGCATCCAGCCGGCCTGGGTGCTGGCGCAGGATTTCCATGGCCACGGTGCCTTGCCCGGCAATGGTGTGCGGGTCGTCATAAGGGTGGATATAGACGAAGCCCTTCTCATCGACCAGTTTCAGCGAGTAGGCCAGCGCCTCGGGGAACGAGTCGCCATGCAATACCACCTTGCCGCCACGCGAGCGTACGCCTTCAATCTTGATCTCCGGGGTGGTCTTGGGCATCACGATGGTGGCCTTGATGCCCAGCTCGCGGGCTGCCAGGGCCAGCCCCTGTGCATGGTTGCCGGCCGAGGCGGTGACCACGCCGCGGGCCAGTTCTTCCGGGCTCAGTTGCGCCAGCTTGTTGTACGCCCCACGGATCTTGAAGGAGAACACCGGCTGCAGGTCTTCACGCTTGAGCAGAATCTGGTTGCCCAGGCGCTTGCTCAGTTGCCCGGCGCTGTGCAGCGGGGTTTCGACAGCGACGTCGTAGACGCGCGAGGTGAGGATCTTCTTGACGTACTGTTCGAGCATCGGGAAAGCATCACTGGCCGCGGGACAAGGGCTGCGAGTCTACCCCAGCGCTACGTCGGGCGACCACAGCAAAGCCGCCCGAGCCGTTATACTAGCCTCCTTTCATTACCGCCCTGCCCCTTTCCGGAGCCCGCATGACCCAGGACCAACTCAAACAGGCCGTCGCCCAGGCCGCTGTCGACTTCATTCTGCCCAAGCTGGATGAAAAGAGCGTCGTCGGCGTCGGCACCGGTTCGACTGCCAACTTTTTCATTGACGCCCTGGCCCAGCACAAGACGGCGTTCGACGGCGCGGTCGCCAGCTCCGAGGCCACGGCACAGCGTCTGAAGGGCCATGGCATCCCGGTCTATGAGCTGAACAGCGTCAGCGAGCTGGAGTTCTACGTCGACGGCGCCGACGAGAGCGACGCACACCTGAACCTGATCAAAGGCGGTGGCGCGGCACTGACGCGCGAAAAAATCGTCGCGGCCGTGGCCAAGACCTTCATCTGCATCGCCGATGCCAGCAAGCTGGTGCCGGTGCTAGGCGCCTTCCCGCTGCCGGTCGAGGTGATCCCGATGGCCCGCAGCCACGTGGCGCGCCAACTGGTCAAGCTGGGTGGCGACCCGGTGTACCGTGAGGGTGTGGTCACCGATAACGGCAACGTGATCCTGGATGTGTACAACCTGCAGATCACCAACCCCGTAGAGCTGGAGGCGCAGATCAATGCGATCGTCGGCGTGGTGACCAATGGCCTGTTTGCCGCACGGCCGGCAGACCTGCTGTTGCTGGGCACCCCGGAAGGCGTGAAGAGCCTGAAAGCCGAGTGATGCCATTGCCGGCAAGCTGGCTCCCCCAGGCAATCCACAGCAGTGGTGACCGCGTGGGAGGCGGCCTGCCGGCAATTACGCTCAAAAGCCCAGTCAATCCGTGGGCTGTTTGAACACATAGAACAGGTTCGGCTCACTGACCAGATAAATGGTCCCCGCTTCATCCATGGCAATCCCCTCCGCCTGCGGCACCGTCTGCTTCAGCCCCTGGTACCCCTTGCGCAGCGACAGCGTGCTCAACGGTTTACCTTTCACATCCAGCTCCAGCACCAGGCGTGATTCATCCGACAGTGCCAGCAGATGCCCGCTGCGCTCGTCGAACTGCAGGCTGGAAAGATCCCTCACGAACAGCCGCGCATCGCGCTTGCGGTCCTGCACCACATGCACTGCATAGGGCTGCTCCGGGTTTCCATGGGGAAACCCGTGAATTTCGTAGATCACCATCGGGTCTCGCTCCTTGGCCACGAACAGGCGTTTGCCCGCCGAGTCGTAGGCCAGCCCCTCGAACCCCTTGTTGCCGTTCAGGCCGATACCAAGGCTCAACTGCTCGGCATCGTGGGCATCCAGGAACATCGTGTCGTCCTCAAGGCGCACGCGAATCAGCCGTTGCTGGCGCTCATCGGTGATCACGTAACTGTTGGGCCCTACGTATTCGACCGCCTCGGGGTCGCCGAAACCGGTCAACGGCACCCGCCGCAGGATACGACCGTCGAGGGACAACTCGATCAGTTCGGACCGCTTGTTGGTCACCGTGAACAGGGTCTTGCGGTCGGGGTCGTAAGTCAGTGCCGAAACATCATCGTCCAGCCCGTCTATAGGCTGCGCCTCGATCACTACCCGATAGCGATCCAGGCCCATGCTTTGCTCAGCGGGCTGCCACCAGGTCTTGAAGTTGAACCAGCCACGCTCGAGCAAACGGAACTGCTGCTCCGCCACGCCCAGTAAGAGCACGGCGAGCAGGCCAATGACAGCCAGGACCAGGGGCAGACGAACATAGCGACGCATAGGGCAGACTCGGTTTGAGGATGACGAATCTAACCACGAACAACTGAAGTAAAGCTTAATGCCAGCATGCGAAAAATCTGAAATGGCCGTCAGTTTTTCTTGAATCGATAGAACAGCGCCGGCTCACTGACCATGTACAGGTTGCCCTGGTCGTCCATCGCCACCCCTTCAGCACGCGGAATGGTGTCCTTGAGGCCGTTGAAACCGCCCAGCAAGGTCATGAAACTCACCTGCTGACCTTGCTCGTCGAGCTCCAGCAGCATGTTGGAGTCCGCCGACAGCACCAACAGATGGCCCGTACGCGGGTCGACACCCAAGCCTGAGAGGTTGCGCAGGTCAAGTTCGTTGCTGGCCAGCGGCTGCTTGTCACCTTTGAGCGGGCTGCGCCCATCGGTGCTCCAGGTATACAGCTTTGGCGGCCGCTCCTCGCCGATCACCAGACGCTGGCGCATCGGGTCCCATGCCACGGCTTCGAAGCCCTTGTTGCTTTTCACCGACTCGCCCAGGTCGTGGCTCTGAAAATCTGCATGGTTCAGCGACTTGGTTTGTGCGCCCACCTTGACCACGGTCAGGTCGTGCAGACGTTCATCGGTAATGGCCAAGCGGCCATCTTCCAGCACGGCAACCCCTTCGGGGTTGTTCCACCCCTGCAAGGGGATCTGCCTCAAAACATCACCATCCAGGCTCAGCTCGACCAGGAACGGGTTCTTGCCCATGACCACAAACAACGTGCGGGTATGCGGATTGAACGCTACGTCCGAGGCTTCATCATCTTCCATGCCCGGCATAGGCTTGGCATCGATATCGACCTTATAGTCCGGCAACCAGACGCTTTCGCTGCGCTCGGCGCTGCTCTCGAAGCCTTCCTGGACCCACAGTCGGCCACGGTCATCCCAGTGCATCGCCACGGCCACGCCATAGCCGATCACCGCAGCCACAGCCAGGCCGAACGGCCAGCGCAGGTAGAAGCGACGCTTGGTGGATACGGGAGCGCTGGAAGACAGGGCCATACAGAGTATTCCTGGGTAAATAGGCGGAGATTCGCGCATTATCCAGATAGGTTGTGAAAAAAACGGTAAATCGCGTCGCCCGCTTCGCGGGCGACACAGTCTCTGCTCAGAGTACCCGGCTTTCGAAGCGGCTCACGCCCGGCAACTCCAGCACCAGCTCATCACCCACTTCGAAGGGGCCGACGCCAGCCGGGGTACCGGTCAGGATCACATCCCCCGGCAGCAGCGAAAAGTGCGAGGCCATGTGCTGGATGATCGGCACGATCGGGTTGAGCATCATCGCGCTGTTTCCGTCCTGGCGAACGTCACCATTGATGGTCAGGCGCACCGGGATGTCGGCCAGGTCTTCGAACGTGCCGGCAGCGACGAAAGGCGGCAGTACGCAGGCACCGTCGAAGCTCTTGCAGGTCTCCCACGGCATGCCCTTTTCCTTGAGCTTGGCCTGCACGTCACGCAGGGTCAGGTCCAGCGCCGGGGCAAAGCCGGAGATGGCATCCAGCACTTCCTCTTCAGATGGATGTGCCGACAGCGGCTTGCCCAGCAACACCGCGATTTCGGCTTCGTAATGCACCGAACCACGGTCGGTAGGAATCTTGAAACCACCCTCCAGCGGCACCACGCAACTGCCCGGCTTGATGAACAGCAACGGCTCGGTCGGAATGGGATTGCCCAGTTCCTTGGCGTGCTCGGCATAGTTGCGGCCAACGCACACCACCTTGCCCAGCGGGAAGTGGATACGGGTGCCGTCTACGTACTGGTGCTGGTAACTCATGGCCGACTCCTTTGATTACTGCTTTTATTCAGGAGCGAAGATCTTACCCGGATTCATGATGCCGTTAGGGTCGAAGACGGCCTTTATCGCCTTCATGCAGGCGATTTCCTGTGGTGAGCGGCTATAGCCAAGGTAATCGCGCTTGGTCATGCCCACACCGTGCTCGGCGGAGATCGAGCCGTTATAGCGCTGGACGATCTCGAACACCCACTTGTTGACCTTGGTGCATGAAGCGAAGAAATCGTCTTTGCTCATGGACTCGGGCTTGAGGATGTTCAGGTGCAGGTTGCCGTCGCCGATGTGCCCGTACCAGACCACCTCATAGTCGGGATAGTGCTCGCTGACGATGGCATCGATGTCGCGCAGGAACGCCGGCACCTTGGAAACCGTGACAGAGATATCGTTCTTGTACGGCGTCCAGTGGGAGATGGTTTCGGACAGGTACTCGCGCAGCTTCCAGAGGTTTCTCAACTGAGCTTCGCTCTGGCTCATCACCCCGTCCAGTACCCAGCCTTGCTCGACGCAGTGCTCGAAGATGGCCAGCGCATCGTTGGCCACCTCCTCGGTACTGGCCTCGAACTCCAGCAGGGCATAGAACGGGCAGTCGGTGGCGAACGGCGCAGGCACATCGCCACGTGCCATGATCTTGGCCAGGCCCTTGTCGGAAAAGAACTCGAATGCCGTGAGGTCAAGCTTGCCCTGGAAGGCATGCAACACCGGCATGATCGAATCGAAGTCCGGCGTGCCCAGCACCATCGCGGTGAGGTTGCGCGGGGCGCGGTCCAGGCGCATGGTGGCCTCGACCACGAAGCCCAGGGTACCTTCGGCGCCGATGAACAACTGGCGCAGGTCATAGCCGGTGGCGTTCTTGATGAGGTCCTTGTTCAGCTCGAGCAGCTCGCCCTTGCCAGTGACAACTTTCAGGCCGGCAACCCAGTTACGGGTCATGCCGTAGCGAATGACCTTGATGCCGCCTGCGTTTGTGCCGATGTTGCCGCCGACCTGGCTGGAGCCACTCGAGGCGAAATCCACCGGGTAATAAAGCCCCTGTTCTTCGGCGAATGCCTGCAGCTGGCGAGTGATGACCCCTGGCTGGCAGACCACCGTGCGGTCGAAGGCATTGAAATCGAGAATCTGGTTCATGTAGTCGAAGGCGACTACCACTTCACCATTGGCTGCCACGGCACCGGCGGAGAGCCCGGTCCGACCGCCGGAAGGCACCAGCGCCACCTGATGGCGATTGGCCCAGCCAACGATGGCCCGAACCTGTTCCACGCTTTTGGGGAACACGATGGCAGTGGGCGAGGGCGGAAAATGCTTGGTCCAATCCTTGCCGTACGTTTCCAGGGAAGCGGCATCGGTCAGGACCTTGCCAGGGTCTACCAAGGTCATCAGTTCATCAATTACCGCGGGGTGCGTCATCGCCGGAACTCTCGACTTATTCATAGTCACCCTGAGTACTCTTCACCTGTCGGGATAAGCTCAGATTGTGTCGCGTATGCTAGCATAGCGCCCCCGCTGTTCGTGCTAAGGCCCGCGCTGCGCCTAGCATCACTTCTCGCCATTTTTTCTCCGGGATACAGGTTTACGCAGATGAGCAAGACTTCTCTCGACAAGAGCAAGATCAGGTTCCTTCTTCTTGAAGGTGTGCACCAGAACGCGGTGGATACCCTCAAGGCCGCCGGGTACACCAACATCGAGTACCTCACTGGCTCGCTGCCGGAAGCAGAACTCAAGGAAAAGATCGCTGATGCCCACTTCATCGGCATCCGTTCGCGTACCCAGCTGACCGAAGAGATCTTCGACTGTGCCAAGAAACTGGTCGCCGTCGGTTGCTTCTGCATCGGCACCAACCAGGTCGACCTGGACGCTGCACGCGAGCGCGGCATTGCCGTGTTCAACGCGCCATACTCCAACACCCGTTCGGTGGCGGAACTGGTACTGGCCGAAGCCATCCTGCTGTTGCGCGGCATCCCCGAGAAAAACGCCTCCTGCCACCGTGGCGGCTGGATCAAGAGCGCGGCCAACTCGTTCGAAATCCGCGGCAAGAAGCTGGGCATCGTCGGCTATGGCTCGATCGGTACCCAGCTGTCGGTACTGGCCGAGAGCCTGGGCATGCAGGTCTACTTCTACGACCCGCTGACCAAGCTGCCGCTGGGCAACGCCGTACAAGTCACCAGCCTGCACGAACTGCTGGGCCTGGCCGACATCGTCTCGCTGCACGTGCCTGAGCTGCCATCCACTCAGTGGATGATCGGTGAGAAAGAAATCCGCGCGATGAAGAAGGGCTCGATCCTGATCAACGCCGCCCGTGGCACCGTGGTAGAACTGGACCACCTGGCCGCAGCCATCAAGGACAAGCACCTGATCGGCGCCGCCATCGACGTGTTCCCGGTCGAGCCACGCTCCAACGACGAAGAGTTCGAAAGCCCGCTGCGCGGCCTGGACAACGTGATCCTGACCCCGCACATCGGCGGCTCCACCGCCGAGGCCCAGGCCAACATCGGCCTGGAAGTGGCCGAGAAACTGGTCAAGTACAGCGACAACGGCACCTCGGTATCGTCGGTCAACTTCCCTGAAGTCGCCCTGCCGGCACACCCGGGCAAGCACCGCCTGCTGCACATCCACGAAAACATTCCGGGCGTGCTCAGCGAGATCAACAAAGTCTTTGCCGAGAACGGTATCAACATCTCCGGTCAGTTCCTGCAGACCAACGAGAAAGTGGGTTACGTGGTAATCGACGTTGACGCCGAGTACTCGGACCTTGCGCAAGAGAAGCTGCAGCACGTCAAGGGCACCATCCGCTCGCGCGTACTGTTCTGAGCTTGATTGCGGTATGAAAAAGGGAGGCCTTGGTGGCCTCCCTTTTTTGTTTCGCCAACAAGCCAGCTCACCCAACGATGCCAGTGGGGATCGACTTGCCAGCTTAAGGGCTGCGTGATGGCTCGGCTTACTTCACTTCAACCGTGATCTTCTTCGACTCAACGCTTGGCTTGAACGGCACGTGATACTGGTCACCCAGTACCAGCTGCAGGGTATGCTTGCCCGGCGTCAGGGTAAGAGTGGTTTCGGTCTGGGCCTTGCCGAAGTGCAGCACCTGCGGGCCGGCTGGCAACGCCGCGCCGCCTTCCGGCATCAGGCTGGTCGGCAGTGGCTGATCGGCTGCAGGCTCCTTGTCCACATCCACCAGCAGGTGGTGGTGGCCCGTGTGCGGGGTCTGGTCACCCGCAGGCTTGAGCCCCATGCCTTCGATGCCAAACTTGACGGTAAAGGTCTTGTCGACCGTTGCGCCATCGGCGGGGGAAACGATGAAGACCTTGGCATCCTTGGGCGGCTCCTGGCTCTTCAGCGCATCCGCAGCGCTGGCCAGTACCGAGGCCCCCATCAGCAGACCGGCTACGGCAGCACGCGAAAATAGGCTGTTCATTCACTTCTCCTGTGATTCACTCATTGGCCGCCACCTGCAAACGAACGGCAGCGGAAGCTCACCATAGCCCACAAAGAGAAAAAATTCAGTTAGGGTTAAACATCGCCAAGGCTTCAAGGTCATAGGCTGCGCTCGACCACGACGAGGAAGAAAGTCGTGGCGACAGTTATTCATTTGCCAAAGAAAAGGGGCATTAGATGCGTTCGACCATGGGTGTACTGCTGGCAGTACTGATCACGCCATTGGCTCAAGCCGAGCTGATAGACGAAATCGCCGACCGGGGCGAACTGCGCATTGCCGTACAGGCCGACAACTCGCCGTATGCCTTCAAGGAAAACGAGCATCTGACGGGCTTTGAAATCGAATTCGGTCAAGAGCTGGCCAAACAACTGGACCTGCGTGTCGAGTTCATTGAAACGCCTGTGGCCGAGATACTGCCGGGTGTTGAAAGTGGCAAATACGACATCACCCTGACCCCATCGGACAATGCTCCCAAGGCCGATACGCCGTTTGATCTGAGCCAGCCTTTTGGCGAGAGGAAACTGGTCATCCCGTTCCAGAAAGACAACCCGGCGTTCGAGAGCGCGGTGAACAACGCGCTGCAGCGCCTCAAGGACAGCGGCCGTACAGCGGAGCTTGAGCAGAAGTGGTTCAAGGGTGTGCCGGAGACGGCTACCGGGCAGTGAGTCATTTATTGCCTGCACCAGCCTTTACGCGGGTAACCCCGCGAAAGGCCAGCACCAGACTACGCTGACAGCCCAGCCAGCGCTCGCTGGGCCTCTTCCAGCTCCAGCTCACTGAACACCAGTACCCCCTCCCGCTGCAGCAGTGCAGTGGTAACCCCTTGCCCCGGCACCTTCACCCCTGCGAACGTGCCATCGTAGGTCAAGCGGTTGCCACACGAAGGGCTGCCCGCCTTGAGCACCGCGACCCGGATGCCATGCCGACGCACCAGTGCCAGCGCCTGGTGCGCACCGGCAAGAAATGCCGCGCTTACGTCCTCGCCCTTCACCGTCAGCACCTGCGCTGCCCCATCGAGCACATCGCCACCCTGCCCGCCCGGGATCTCCGCGGGCGGGCGCGGTGTGGGCAGGCCACCGGCCACCTCCGGGCACAACGGCACCACACGCCCTTCAGCCTGCCAGCGCTGCAACAGATCAGGATGGCCGCTGGCCCGCCCGTCATAACGCACCGGCTGCCCCAGCAGGCAGGCGCTGACCAGTACCTTGGGCGGGTCAGAACGGGTCATTGCCACGGCGCCGGAACCAACCCGTCAACGAAAGCCGCTCACGCCCCGCTGGCAAGACTTCGTGAGGTACTTCACCCGACAGAAACACCACCAGGCAGCCGGCCACGGGCTGCACGTCATGCTCGACAGCGTCAGCCAGGAACATGCGCAACTGGCCACCATCCTGCGGCTGCCAGTCTTCGTTGAGGTAGAGCACAGCCGAGACCATGCGCCGGTCGTCGTCGCGAAAACGGTCCAGGTGGCGACGGTAGAACGCACCTGCCGGGTACAGGGCGAAGTGACACTCGAAGTCTTCAAGGCCCAGGAACAGGCCCTGGTTGATGGCCAGGCGCAGCTGGTCCATGGCTTCCAGGTATTTGTCGCAAGCCTCGGCCTGCCCCGGGTCGATCCACTGGATCTGGTCCCCACGGATCGCCTCGCGCACCTCCTGGGCCACACCGCGCCCCACCCCGGCAGGGTTGAGCTGGCCTTCGGCATCACGGCGCCGACACTCGGCCGCAAGCGCACGCACCAGCTCAGCCGGCAGGAAAAGGGCCTGCTGCGACCAGCCATGGGTGGCCAGATCGTCAACGACGGCCGCAAGCATCGGGTGTTCAGGGGAGATATGCATGGCGCGCATCATATCCATTAGCCCTGCACTCGCACAGCGCCACTTGGCCGAGAAACACTCCGCTATCTCGACAAACCGGCGCCGAGCCAAGGACAATAGCCATCTGCCGACAGGAGTCCTGAATGCGCCGTCTGTTTTCCCTGATTCTGCTGATGATCTGCACCATGCCGGTCTGGGCAGACAGCCTCGATCAGCTGTACAAGGCCGCCGGCTGGCCCGACCAGCGCGCCCATTTCAATGATGCCGTGAGCGCTGCCCAGCAGCGCTATCGCAACAGCCTGCCGCCTGCGGTTTACCAGGCGCTGGTCAGTAACAGCAACCAGCGCTTCCAGGCCGAGGCCATGGACCGCCGTGCCCAGGCGCAATTGCGCAGCGCCCTGCCCGACCCTGCGCCGGCGCTGGCCTTTTTCCAGTCACCGCTGGGGCGCAAGATCGTCGCCGCCGAACTGCTGGCCACGCGCAAGGACCAGTTGGCCAAGCACGCCAAGGGCTTGCCGAAAATTCAGGCCAGCGATAACCGTCTGCTGATCATCGGGCACCTGGCTCAGGCCCTTCCGGCCCGCGAAGCCGGTGCCGAGGTTAGCCTGGCGATAGCCGGTGTGGCGGCCGACAGCCTTAGCTCGATGATCCCCGGCCTGTTCGGCGGTGGCCAGGCCCAAGGCCTGCTCGATGGCCAGCGCCAGCGGCTGATGAACCAGATTGGCGAAGACCTCAACAATACGTTGCTTTACGTCTACCGCGACCTGTCCGACGCCGAGCTGGAAGAGTTCGCCACCTTCGCCGAGTCCCCCCAAGGCAAAGCGTACTACCAGGCCGCCGTGGCAGCTGTGCGCGCCGGCCTGGCAGTCGGCCAGAGCGGCGCGAACCTCAAGTGATCAGCCCAAGCGCTGGTCGATGAAGTCGAAATAGCGCTGGCGGATGCCCGGCAGTTCGTTGGCCAGGTGGTGACGGGCTTCGGGCAGCAGCAGGATTTGTGGCTCGGCAAACTTGGCCTTGAGCACTTCGAGGTTGTAGGGCCAGTCCACTGTGCCATCGGCCTGCCCCTGCACGATCAACGGCCGCCGCGGGCTGCACGGCGCGGCCTCGATCCGCTTGACCCAGGCCATCAGCGCGCCGACCCAGGCTGTCGGCAGGCGCCGAGGCTGCAGCGGGTCGGCCTCCAGAAACGGCAAGAACGTCGGGTCGTTGCTGTTTTCGCTGAAACGCCGCTCAATGCCATTGACGAAGTGACGCAACACCCGATAACTGAGTTTCGACCACAGCCAGGCGCGCGGGCGCACGAGCGGCGCAAGCAGGATCACTTGGCCATCAACCGGGCTCTGTACCCCCTGATGCAACAGATGATCGACGGCGATGGCACCGCCAGTGCTTTGCCCGCACAGGTGCCACGGGTGCGGCAAAGCAAGGCCGCGCGCCTGCTCGAACAGGGCATCGAGCACCTGCTGATAGAGTGCGAAATCAGTGATGCTGGCGCGCTCGCCACTGGACAGGCCATGGCCAGGCAGGTCGCAGCTGATCACTGCATAACCCTGTTTCAGTGCCCATTCGATCACGTGGCGGTAGAGGCCCATGTGGTCGTAATAGCCATGCAGCACAAACACTGTCGCCACGGGCTGCGATGGTAGCCAGACCTGCCCCACCAGTTCGAAACCCGCTGCCTGAAAACCGCCCAGCCAGCTCTGCGCCGGCAGGTTCAGGCCGTAGAAACGCTGATAATCCTGCGCCTGAACGGACAAGGGTTGGCGTTTGCCAAGGGGCGCGAGGCTGGCGCGCAGGCGGTCGGGGTGAAAAGCGGCAGGCATCGGGTACATCCACAGCGAAGCGAGTATTGATCCGGGATATTCAGCTCTTGGCTGCGCCGTGGCAAGCTTGGCCACTTTTTCAATCAACAAGACCGCTCCTCCAAGGGCTGCGGATGGGCCATGAAAACTCGAACGATCAAGCCGATACTTTCAGCCATTGCGCTACTGTCATGCGCCGCCGTGCTCTGGTGGGCATACGACAGCTTTCAGTCCCGCTACCTGCGCCCGTTCGAAAGCCAGACCACGCTGTTCGACGGTAGCCAGCTGCGCCTGCCCGCAGAGCTCGCCGGCCCCGGTCCTGTGCGCGTAGTGCACTTCTGGGACCCGACCTGCCCGTGCAATGTCGGCAACCAGCAGCACCTGGGTGACCTGGTCAGCCATTTCGCAGACAAGGGCGTGGCCTTCCACGTCGTGCAAAAGCCGGGCAGCCATGGCCAGCTGCCGGCAAGCCTCACCCGCCTGCAGCCCATCACCCACCTGCCGGGCAGCGAAAACCTGCCCGCCTCTCCGGCCGTAGCGATCTGGGACCGCCAAGGCAACCTCGCGTACTTCGGCCCCTACAGCGAAGGTGCGGTGTGCAACGCCAGCAACAGCTTCATCGAGCCGATCCTCAAGGCCCTGCTCGATGGCCGCCACGTCACCGCATCGAACACGCTGGCCGTCGGCTGCTATTGCCCTTGGGCCGGCTGACGCACGCGCGCCGGGTTACCGACCACCACCGCGCCTGCCGGCACATCGCGGGTCACCACACTGCCCGCACCAACCACTGCGTTATCGCCAATGGTCACCCCGGGCAGGATGATTGCCGCACCACCGATCCACACATTGTTGCCGATGGTCACCGGCCGTCCGCTCTCCAGCCCGGTACGCCGCAGTTCAGGGTCGAGCGGGTGATCGGCGGTGTAGATCTGCACCGCCGGGCCAACCTGGCAATCATCGCCGATACGTACCGGCAGCACGTCCAGGATCACGCAGTTGAAATTCATGAAGGTATTGCGGCCGACACTGATGTTGTAGCCGTAGTCGCAATAGAACGGCGGGCGGATGACCGTGCCTTCGCCCACATGGCCGAAGTGCTCGGCAAGCAGGCCGTTGCGGGCTTCGTTAAGCAACTCGAAGCTGGTGTTGTAGCGCTGCATCCAGTGCTTGCTGGCGATTTGCTCAGCCTGTAGTTCGGGGCAGCCGGCGTGGTAGGGCTGGCCGCTGAGCATTTTCTGTTTTTCGCTGAGGGACATGGAAACTCCTGTCGAGGGCTATGCTCTTTGCGCGAATCCGCCGAAGATCGGACCACAATTCCCGCTCGAATGCACAAGGAGCTTCAATGAAGCGCAGCCTGACCCTTTTGGCCGTGGTAGTGGCCGTGGCCGCCGGTGCCGGTTACTGGTACGTGCACGGCAAACTGCCGCAGCGTGACGGCGAGGTAGCGGTAGCCGGCCTGCAGGCCCCGGTCAGTGTGCGCTATGACACCCGCGGCGTGCCGCACCTGCAGGCGCAGAACGAAGCAGACTTGTACCGCGCCCTCGGCTACGTGCATGCCCAGGACCGATTGTTCCAGATGGAAATCATGCGCCGCCTGGCCCGCGGTGAACTGGCCGAGGTGCTGGGCGACAAGCTGCTGCCCACCGATACCCTGTTCCGCAGCCTGCGCATCCGTGATCAGGCGGCGCTGATGGTTCAGCGCCTGGACCACCAATCCCCCGCATGGAAGGCCTTGCAAGCCTACCTCGATGGCATCAACGCCTGGCAGGCGAGCCACCCCAAACCCATGGAGTTTGACCTTATAGGCATAACGCCCAGGCCGTTCACCGCTGAAGACACCCTGAGCATTGCCGGCTACCTGGCCTACAGTTTTGCCGCCGCGTTCCGCACCGAGCCTGCCTTGACCTACATCCGCGACCAGCTCGGGCCGCAGTACCTGAAGATTTTCGACCTCGACTGGCAACCTGACGGCGCGCTGGGGACCCCGCTGGCGGCGCAGGACTGGCAGGGCCTTGAAACCCTCGCCCGCCTCAGCCACCAAGCCCTTGGCGATGCCGGCATTCCCCAATTCGAAGGCAGCAATGCCTGGGCAGTGGCCGGCGGCCGTACCCGCAGCGGCAAGCCGCTGCTGGCCGGCGACCCGCACATCAGCTTCGCGGTGCCGGCCGTCTGGTACGAGGCCGAGCTGTCGGCGCCAGGGTTCAACCTGTACGGCTACTTCCAGGCGCTGAACCCGTTCGCGCTGCTCGGTCACAATCGCGACTTCGGCTGGAGCCTGACCATGTTCCAGAACGACGATGTCGACCTGATTGCGGAAAAGACCAACCCGGCCAACAGCGATCAGGTCATGGTCGAGGGCCAGTGGCGAACACTGGAAAAGACTGAGCAGAAAATCGCCGTCAAAGGCGAGCGGCCGGTCAGCATCAGCCTGCGCCGCTCACCCCACGGGCCGATCGTCAACGACGTGCTGGGCGCGACCGCCGGCACGACGCCAATCGCGATGTGGTGGGCCTTCCTGGAAACCGAGAATCCGATCCTCGAAGGCTTCTATCAGCTCAACCGTGCCGACTCCCTTGCCAAGATGCGCGAGGCGGCGGCCAAGGTTCAGGCGCCGGGGCTCAACTTCGTCTGGGCCAGTGCAGGTGGCGATATCGGTTGGTGGGCTGCGGCGCAACTGCCGATCCGCCCGGATGGCGTCAACCCGTCGTTCATCCTCGATGGCGCGAGCCACCAGGCCGACAAGCTGGGTTTCTATCCTTTCAGCGTCAACCCACAGCAGGAAAACCCGGCCAGCGGTTACATCGTTTCAGCGAACTACCAGCCGCCAGCGGCGGTACCAATACCGGGCTACTACAACTTGCCGGACCGGGGCCGCCAGCTGGACCGCCACCTGGCAAACCCGCAAATGAAATGGGATACCGAGAACAGCCAGGCGCTGCAACTGGACACCGCCAACGACTATGGCCCACGTACCCTGGCGCCCCTGCTTGCGACCCTGCGCGAGATCGCCCAGGGCGATGAGGAAAAGGAGCTGGTAGAGCAACTGGCCGCCTGGCGCGGAGATCACCCGCTGGACTCGACCAGCGCCACACTGTTCAACCAGTTTCTCTACCAGTTGGCACATGCCGCGCTGCATGACGAGCTGGGCGATACCTGGTTCCCGGTGCTCATCAGTACCCGCACCATCGACTCTGCCCTGCCCCGCTTGGCGGCGGACGCGCAATCACCGTGGTGGAACACGCGCGGCGCCAACCAACGTACCGACCGCACCGCCATCGTGCGCATCGCCTGGCAGCAAACCCTCGGGCACCTGCGCGCAACCTTTGGCAAAGACCCGGCCAGCTGGCAATGGGGCAAGGCGCATACCCTGACGCACAACCATCCACTGGGTGTTAAAAAGCCGTTGAACCTGCTGTTCAACGTCGGCCCGTTTGCCGCGCCGGGTACCCATGAGGTGCCCAACAACCTGTCGGCGAAAATCGGGCCTGCGCCGTGGCCGGTGACGTATGGACCTTCGACACGGCGATTGATCGACTTCGCCGACGCTGGGCAGGCGTTGACCAGCAACCCGGTCGGGCAGAGTGGTGTGCCGTTCGATCGGCACTATTCGGATCAGGCTGAAGGCTATATCGAGGGGCAGTATCAGCGCGCCCAAATGGGGGTGATACCGGCCCACACTACCTTGCGTCTGGTACCCACAGAGTGATGGAAACTTTTCTTCGGGTCGGCTTCTCCAACAGCTTCAGACTGCGATCCGCACGGCCATCACACTACAAGGACGATAACGATGAAAAGCCCCTGCCCGACTGACTCCAACGAACAACTGCTGTGGCTGCTGGCATTGAGCCGGGCATTGGGTAGCCAACGCTGAGCGTTGTGCCCCCCCAAAAAAAAACGCCGACGCGAATGCGTCGGCGTTTTTCATGCCAGGGTTAAGCAGGCGAATCAGAACGCCGGCAGCACCGCACCGCTGTACTTCTTGGCGATGAATTCCTTGACCTCAGGGCTGGTCAGGGCCTTGGCCAGCTTCTGCATAGCCTCGCTGTTCTTGTTGTCCGGGCGGGCCACCAGGAAGTTCACGTACGGCGAGTCGCTACCCTCGATCACCAACGCATCCTTGGCCGGGTTCAGGCCAGCTTCCAGCGCGTAGTTGGTGTTGATCATGTCCAGGTCGACCTGGTCCAGCACACGCGCCAGCATGGCCGACTCAAGCTCCTTGAACTTCAGGTTCTTCGGGTTCTCGGCAATGTCTTTCGGAGTGGCCAGGGCGTTTTTTGGGTCTTTCAGGGTGATCAGGCCAGCCTTCTGCAGCAGGATCAGGGCACGGCCACTGTTGCTGCCTTCGTTAGGAATGGCAACGGTGGCGCCATCCTTCAGTTCGGACAGGTTCTTGATCTTCTTCGAGTAGCCACCGAACGGTTCGACATGCACGCCGATCACGGTTTCCAGATGGGTGCCTTTACCTTCGTTGAAGCTCTTCAGGTAAGGCAGGGTCTGGAAGTAGTTGGCGTCCAGGCGCTTCTGGTCTACCTGTACGTTGGGCTGTACGTAGTCAGTGAAGACCTTGATCTGCAGGTCCACGCCTTCCTTGGCCAAGGTCGGCTTGATCAGCTCCAGAATTTCGGCGTGGGGCACAGGGGTCGCGGCAACCACCAGTTTCTCGGCGGCGGCAGCCAGGCCGGAGAACGACAGGGCAGCGGCCAGGGCAGTGGTCAGCAGGGTCTTCTTCATGGTGGTCCTTGTTTTGTTTCTGGGCCATCGGTGATGGCAAAGTCAGGTGCCCAACCGTTTCATCAGCGGGCGTAAGGCGCAAGATACCGAGATTTTTTATTCCGCAACAATACCTTTTAATTAGCTGCTTATTCCAAAAGCAAATTGCCATTACCCACTTTGTTTATGAGCAACGTCTAGCGCGGGGTGTTCGGCAGGTCGAGGTCCTCTGGCTGAATCTCTTCACTATCATTCACCAGCAGGGCGAAGTGGATGATGTTTTCCAGTTCGCGGGTATTGCCGGGCCACGCGTGGGCTTGGAGCAGTTGCTGGGCCGCTTCACTGATTAACGGCACAGGGCGCTGCAGGCGTGCGCAGTAGATACCTACGAAATACTCAGCCAACGGCAGGATATCGCCGCAGCGCTCACGCAACGGAGGCAGCTCCAGCGAGCCCTCACGCAAGTACTGGTACAAGCGTTCATTGAACCTGCCAGCTTTGACCACCCGGGCCAGGTCAATGCTCGTCGCAGCCACCAGGCGTACGTCCACCGGTTGCGGCAGCTGCGCGCCGACGCGGATGACTTCACGGGTTTCCAGCGCGGCCAGCAGCTTGCCCTGAATCGCCAACGGCAAGTCGGCGATTTCATCCAGGTACAACGTGCCGCCATTGGCCGATCCGAACCAGCCCGCCCGGCTGCTGGCGGTACCTCCATGGGTGCCGGCGCTGTAGCCGAACAGCTCAGCATCGGCGTAGGTATGGCTGATGGCCGCGCAGTTTACCGAGACGAACAGCCCACCACGGTCACTGGCCCGGTGGATTTGCCGAGCCAGCAACTCCTTGCCGGTACCGGTCTCACCGCGGATCAGCACCGGCAAGGCTTGCGGTGCCAGGCGGTCCAGCACCTGGCGCAACTGCTGCGAGCGTGGGTCGATGAACACCAGCGCCTTGGCACGAATGCTAAGTGGGCTCTTGTCCAGCTCAGGGAACGTCAGCAGCGGCTGGCCAAACGGGTTTTGAAAAGTCATGACTAACTCCCGCCCAAACCTCTGCGGGCCGGGCGTCAGGCAAACGATAAACAGTGGTGGCGATCAGGCGCGACGCAGCGCGCGCTGTTCGACACGGCTTTGCAGGCGATACAGGAAGGCAAACCCCTGCTCCCAGCGTTCATGCCCGGATTTGACGTTGATATGCCCTGCATTGGTCAGCAACCCCGCTTCTGCGCCCCAAGCCTGAGCCAGGTACAGCGCGCGCGGCACGCTCACGGCAGGGTCGTTGTCGGAGCTGACCACCTGGCTGGGAAATGGCAGGGCCTGCAGCGGCATCGGCGCAAAGTTGCGCAGGGCGGGCGAGCAGGTCGGCCGCTCGACATCTGCCGGGGCAACCAACAGCGCGCCGCGTACGCGCCGCAGCAAGGCCGGGTTGGCCTGGGCAGCCCAATGGGCGACCGTGATGCAGCCCAGGCTGTGGGCAATGAGAATCACCGGCGAGCGTTCAGCAGCGATTGCCTGCTCCAACGCCTGCACCCAGTCCTGGCGCTGCGGGGTGAGCCAGTCGTGCTGCTCTACCCGCGCACTGTTGGGCAAGGTGCGCTGCCAGTGACTCTGCCAATGATTGTCTGGCGATCCTTGCCAACCCGGCACAATCAGGTAGCGAATGGACTCATTGTGCATGGGATGCCTCCTGTGAATTTGCGTGCTTGGAGGCAAGTATAGGGAAGGGTTTATATTCTTAAAGGAATAAGAAGATATTTACTAATAACCAAAAATCAAAACTAGCCTGCCAGTCGTTTAGCATTATTGGGGCTGCTCCGCAGCCCATCGCCGGCAAGCCAGCTCCCACTGGTACAGCGCAGTTCTTGAGTCTGCGCTGTACCAGTGGGAGCTGGCTTGCCGGCGATGGGCCGCAAAGCGGCCCCGAATCGCTTAACTGACAGGCATCAGGACCTTGTCCGGGTTTTTCACCCGCTAAAGCAACTCAGATATCCGCCACCTTCTGCCAGACCTTTGGCCTGAAGAACAGCGTCTCACCTCGCGCCAGCCCGGTCAGGCTGTCGTGATCCTTGACCACCTCGGCCTCGATCAGCTCGCTCTGCCCTTCCACCTTCAAGGTCACCCGGGTAGTCGCGCCCAATGGGCGGATATCACGTACCTCGGCGGCATGGTGCCCTTCTGTTTCATGGCGCGACAGCGACACCTCGTGCGGGCGGAACAGCACATGATGACCCTCGCTCAACGCCAGCCGGTTGGAGTCGCCGAGGAAGTGGTACACGAAGTCGTTGGCCGGCTTCTCATACACTTCCCCCGGGGAGCCGATCTGCTCGATCACCCCCTTGTTCATCACCACGATGCGATCGGCCACTTCCATGGCCTCTTCCTGGTCGTGGGTGACGAACACCGAAGTCAGGTTGATGTCCTCGTGCAAACGCGCCAGCCAGCGGCGCAATTCCTTGCGCACCTTGGCATCGAGGGCACCGAACGGCTCATCGAGCAGCAGCACCTTGGGCTCCACCGCCAAAGCGCGGGCCAGGGCGATACGCTGGCGCTGGCCACCGGAGAGCTGCTCAGGGTAGCGGTCCGCCAGCCAGTCCAGCTGCACCATGTTCAGCAGCTCATGAACCTTCTCGGCAATCTTGCTCTCGCTCGGGCGCTCGCCCTTGGGCTTCATGCGCAGGCCGAAGGCAACGTTGTCGAACACGCTCATGTGGCGGAACAGCGCGTAGTGCTGGAACACGAAACCAACGTTGCGATCGCGTACATCGTGGCCGGAGACGTCTTCGCCGTGGAACACGATGTTGCCGTCATCCGGTGTTTCCAGGCCGGCGATGATGCGCAGCAGGGTGGTCTTGCCGCAGCCAGAAGGGCCGAGCAGGGCCACCAGCTCACCGCTGTGGATATCCAGGTTGATGTTGTCCAGGGCCTGGAAGCTGTTGAAGCGCTTGCTGACGTTACGAACTTCGATCGACATGACTTATTCCTCCGCTGCGCTATGGCGCAGGCGGTTAATACGGTTCTCGCTCCACTGCTTGAGCAGCAGGATGAAGAGCGCCAGGATCAGCAACAGGCTGGCCACACTGAAGGCCGCGACGTGGTTGTACTCGTTGTAGAGGATCTCCACGTGCAGCGGCAAAGTATTGGTGACGCCACGGATATGGCCCGAGACCACCGATACCGCACCGAACTCGCCCATGGCCCGCGCAGTACACAGCACCACACCGTAGATCAGGCCCCACTTGATGTTCGGCAGGGTCACGTGCCAGAACATCTGCCAGCCGTTGGCACCGAGCAGGCGCGCAGCCTCTTCTTCCTGGGTACCCTGCTCCTGCATCAGCGGGATCAGCTCACGGGCAACGAAGGGCACGGTGACGAAGATGGTCGCCAGCACGATGCCCGGCAAAGCGAAGACGATCTGGATATCGTGGTCCTGCAGCCAAGGCCCGAAAAAGCCTTGGGCGCCGAACATCAATACGTAGACAAGGCCGGCGATCACCGGCGATACCGAGAACGGCAGGTCGATCAGGGTGACCAGGATGCTCTTGCCACGGAAGGTGTACTTGCTCACGCACCAGGCGGCGCTGACGCCGAATACCAGGTTCAGCGGCACCGAGATGACGACGGCGAGCAGCGTCAGCTTCAGCGCCGACAAGGCATCAGGCTCGAAGATCGCCTCGAAGAAGGTACCGAAACCGTTCTTCAGCGCCTGCGATACCACGATCACCAGCGGCAGCAGCAGAAACAGTGCGAACACCAGCCAGCCAAGGCCGATCAGGATGCGCCGCGACGTGGCGCTGCCGCGACGTGCGGCATTGGCGGCGGCGTTAGTGCTCAGGGATGAACTGGACATGCCGGCCTCCTTCAAGGGGTTTCGATGCGGCGCTGCAGCAGGTTGATCAGCAGCAGCAGGATGAAGGAAACCACCAGCATCAGCACGCCGATGGCAGTCGCGCCGGTGTAGTCGTATTGGTCGAGCTTGACCATGATCAGCAGCGGCAGGATCTCGGTCTTCATCGGCATATTGCCGGCAATGAAGATCACCGAACCGTACTCGCCCACGCCACGGGCAAAGGCCAGGGCAAACCCTGTGAGCCAGGCGGGCAGCAGGGCCGGTGCCAGCACGTGCCGGAACACCTGCAGTGGTTTCGCGCCCAGGCAGGCAGCAGCCTCTTCGACTTCCCGCGGTATGTCCGCCAGCACCGGTTGCACGGTACGCACCACGAACGGCAGGGTGACGAAGGTCAGCGCCAGGGTGATGCCCAGAGGGGTGTAGGCGATCTTGAAGCCCAGGTCGGTGGCGAACTGACCGACCCAGCCTGCGGGGGCATAAAGCGCAGTCAGAGCAATACCCGCAACGGCAGTGGGTAGAGCGAACGGCAGGTCGATCATCGCATCGATGATCTTGCGCCCAGGGAAGGTATAACGCACCAGCACCCAAGCCAGCAGGGTACCGATAACACCGTTGATGATGGCGGCGAACAGGGCGGTGCCGAAACTCAGCTTGAGCGCGGCAATCACACGCGGCGCACTGATGATGTTCCAGAACTGCTCCCAGGTAAGCTGCGCGGCATGCACGAACATGGCGGCCAGCGGTATCAGCACGATCAGGCTGAGATACACCAAGGTGTAGCCCAGTGTCAGCCCGAAGCCGGGTATGACAGGGGAAATGCGACGTGACATAAAGATCCCTGGTTTAACGCACCAAGCCCGGCGGATGTGCCAGGCGGGTGCAGGCTTGTGAATCCTGGGGCTGCTGCGCAGCCCTTACGCGACACAAGGCCACGCTCTACCTGTAGGAGCGGCCTTGTGTCGCGAAAGGGCCGCAAGGCGGCCCCGCTTCTCCATGGCTGTTTACTGCGCCTGATAGATCTGGTCGAACACCCCGCCATCATTGAAGAATTTGGGCTGTGCTGTCTTCCAGCCACCGAAGTCCTTGTCGATAGTCACCAGATCCAGCTTCGGAAATTGCTTGCCGAACTCGGCAGCGACCTTCGCGTCACGTGGGCGGTAAAAGTTTTCGGCAGCGATTCTCTGGCCAGCCGGGCTGTACAGGTGCTTGAGGTACTCCTCGGCGATCTGTTCATTACCCTTCTTCTGCACGTTCTTGTCGACCACCGCCACAGGCGGTTCGGCCAGGATCGACAGCGAAGGCACGACGATCTCGAATTTGTCGCCACCGCCGTCCTCCTTCAGCGCCAGGAAAGCTTCGTTTTCCCAGGCCAGCAGAACATCACCCTGGCCGTTGTTGACGAACGTGATGGTCGAGCCACGGGCACCGGTATCCAGAACCGGCACATGCTTGAACAGCTCCTGCACGTATTCCTTGGCTTTGGCTTCGTTGCCACCTTGCTGCAGGCCGTAGGCCCAGGCGGCGAGGAAGTTCCAGCGCGCGCCACCGGAGGTTTTAGGGTTGGGGGTAATGACCGCAACGTCCTTCTTGATCAGGTCACCCCAGTCCTTGATACCTTTCGGGTTGCCCTTGCGCACCAGAAACACGATGGTCGAGGTGTACGGGGTGCTGGCGTCCGGCAGGCGCTTCTGCCAGTCCTGCGGCAAGGTCTTGCCCAGCTTGGCGATCTCGTCGATGTCACCCGCCAGGGCCAGGGTCACCACGTCGGCGCGCAAGCCGTCGATTACCGCGCGGCCCTGTTTGCCCGAGCCGCCATGGGACTGCTGGATCTTCACCTTGTCGTCCGGGTGAGACTGCTGCCAGTGCTTGATGAATTCAGCATTGTATTGCTGATACAGCTCACGGGTCGGGTCGTAGGACACGTTCAGCAGTTCGTAGTCCTTGGCGATGGCGGAACCGGCAAAAACGGCACTGGCCAAGGCGGCGAGCGCATAACGGCGGATGGACATGGTGAAGCTCCCGATTGGCATTTTTCTAGTTTTGAGTGAAGTGCGGTATCAGCCGGGCTTGTTGCCGGGCTGTTGCAGGCGGAACTTCTCTTTACGCTCGATCTGCACGACCTGACCGTTGTGCACGGTAATCTCCACCGCACCGAAACGCAGATCGCGCAGAGCGCTCTGGATCTCACGCACAATGGTGGCTTCGTCCTGACCGTCAATGCTGCGCACAGATGCACTCATGCTCGCTCTCCTGTGAGTGAGGTGCCGGGCAGAGGTTTTTGAAGGGGGTATGCGCCTGGCTTGAGAGCAATAGTAGAGAGGCACAGATATTCTTAAAAATACTGTTTAAGAATTTTTATATAACCAGAATTATTATTCGCCGAGATCGCTAAAGGGCCGCACTGCGGCCCCAGCTTTCTGCAGGACTAACTGGATTGCTTCTGAGGCTCGCGGATCTTGTACCAGGCCACATAGAGCGCCGGCAGGAACAGCAGCGTCAGCAGCGTTGCACTGATGATGCCGCCAATCATGGCGTAGGCCATCGGCCCCCAGAACACCTCACGGGCAATCGGGATCATGCCCAGACTGGCCGCCGCGGCAGTCAGCAAGATTGGCCTGCGGCGGTGGTTTGTGGCTTCCAGCACCGCATCCCAGGGTGAGTAGCCCTGGGCCTCGAACTCATCGATCTGGGTCACCAGAATGACCGAGTTACGAATGATGATGCCGGCCAGCGCGAGAATCCCGAGAATCGCCACAAAGCCCATGGGCGTGCCCGTCGGCACCAGTGCCACGACCACGCCGATCAACCCCAGCGGCGCCACGCTGACCACCAGGAACAGCTTCTGCACACTGTGCAGCTGGATCATCAGGAACGTCGCCATGAGGAACAGCATCAGCGGGATGACCTTGGCGATCGGCCCTTGTGCCTTGCCGCTCTCTTCCACCGTACCACCTGTGGCTACCTCGTAACCGACTGGCAACTGGCTGGCGAACTCATCGATCTTCGGCTTGAGCTGCGCGACCAGGTCGGTAGGCTGGATCTCGCCGTTGACCGATGCCTTGATGGTGATGGTAGGTTTACGGTCGCGGCGCCATACCAGCGGCTGCTCCAGCTCGTAGCGCACCGTGGCGAATGCCAGCAAGGGTATCGAGGTGCCACTGGGCGTGACGATCTGCAGGTTCTGCAAGGTGTCTGGTGAGCCCCTCTCACTGTCCACGGCACGGGCGATCACGTCCACCAGGTAGATGTTGTCGTTGACCTCGGTGACCGGCGCGCCGCTGACGATGCTGTTCATCACATTGGCCACGTCCTCGGACGACAGCCCGAGCTGGCGCGCCTTGTCCTGGGCGATCTCTATGCGCAGCACCTTACCCGGCTCGTTCCAGTCGTAGATCATCTCGCCGATGTGTTCATTGGTATTGAGCATCGTGGCCAGGTCGATCGCATGCTTTCGCACCTGGTCGATGTCCTTGCCGCTGACCCGATACTGGATCGGCCGCCCTACCGGCGGGCCCATTTCCAGCGACTGCACATTGGTGCCGATGCCGACGAACTCTTCGTGCAACAGCTTCTGCAGGCGCGCCATCATGCCCGCACGTTCCTCGAAGCCTTTGCTGACGATGACCAGCTGGGCGTAGTACGGGTTCTGCAGTTGCTGGTCCAGCGGCAGGTAGAAACGGATGGCGCCCTGGCCGATGTAGGTGCTCCAACGCACCATGTCCGGGTCGTCCTTGATCTTCGCCTCCAGGCGGTCGACCACCTTGCGCGTCTCCTCGATCGAGGCGTTCTGCGGCAGGTTGAGGTCGACGAGGATTTCCGGACGGTCCGAAGACGGGAAAAACTGGTTTTGCACAAAGCGCATGCTGAACAGCGACAGGGCGAACAGCAGGATGGTGCCGATGATGGTCAGCCAGCGGTGCCGCATGCACCACAGCAAACCACCTTCGAACGCCCGCCCCACGCGGCCGGGCTCCGCCTCATGGCCCTTGAGCTTGTCGCTCTTGAGAATATGTACACCGAGCACCGGCGCAAAGAACACCGCAACCACCCAGGACACGATCAGTGCCACGGCAATCACCGCGAACAGGGTGTAGGTGTACTCACCGGCGGAGCTAGCATTGAGGCCGATCGGTACGAAGCCGGCTACGGTCACAAGGGTGCCAGTAAGCATAGGGAACGCGGTCGAGGTATAGGCAAAAGTCGCAGCCTGTTCCTTGCTCTCGCCCATCTCAAGGCGTGTGACCATGACCTCGACGGTAATCATCGCATCATCCACCAGCAGGCCCAGCGCGATGATCAGCGCACCGAGTGAGATCCTCTGCATGGTGATGCCGCTGTACTCCATGAACACGAAGACCATGGCCAGCACCAGCGGGATCGAGCAGGCCACCACCAGCCCTGCACGCACGCCAAGGCTGACGAAACTCACTGCCAGCACGATCACCACGGCCTCGAACAGCGCGCTGGTAAAGCCCCCTACCGCCTCTTTGACCACCACCGCCTGGTCGGACACGGTGTGAACGCCTACGCCAACCGGCAGGTCGTTGACGATGCTGTCCATCTTCTTCTTGAGGGCGGCGCCGAACACCTGGATGTTACCGCCAGCCTTCATGCCAATGGCCAGGCCAATGGCGGTCTGGCCGTTATAACGGAACATCGGTGACGGCGGGTCGACATAGCCGCGCTCGATATCGGCGATATCGGCCAGACGGAAGAAACGGTCATTGATGCGCAGGTTGACGGTCTGCAGGTCTTTCTCTGACGCGAATTGCCCGGTGGTGCGCACCGAGATCCGCTCTGGGCCTGCTTCGATCACCCCGGCCGGAGTTACCGCGTTCTGTTGCTGCAGGGCTTGCATGACCTGACGCTGGTCGATGCCCAGGGCGGCCAGCTTGCGCGTGGAAAACTTCAGGTAGAGCACCTCATCCTGGGTGCCGACCAGCTCGATCTTGCCGATATTGGGGACTTCGCGCACCTCGGCGCGGGCCTGCTCCACGTAATCGCGCAGCTGGCGCAGGGTCAGCCCATCTGCGGTGAACGCGTAGATCGAGCCGAACACATCGCCGAACTCGTCATTGAACCCTGGCCCCTGGATACCCTGTGGGAACTCGCCGCGAATATCCTGGATCTTCTTGCGCACCTGGTACCAGATTTGCGGGATGTCAGCAGCTTTGGTGGTGTCTCGCAGGTAGACGTAGACGGTGGACTCACCCGGGCGGGTGTAGCTCTTGGTGTAGTCGAGGGAGTCCAGCTCCTCGAGTTTTTTCTCGATGCGGTCGGTGACCTGGTACAGGGTTTCGTCCTGGGTCGCCCCAGGCCAGCGGGTCTGGATCACCATGGTTTTGATGGTGAACGAAGGGTCTTCTTCGCGGCCAAGGTTGAAGTAGGAAAAAATCCCCATCAGCAGGCCGACGAACATCAGGTACCAGACGAAAGACTGATGGCGCAACGCCCATTCGGACAGGTTGAAGCTTCCTTTCATTGCGCTTCCTCGTCGAAGGTGACCTTCTGGCCAGGCTTGAGGCTGTTGACACCGGCAGTGACCACCCGCTCCCCAGGCTGCACTCCAGACGCCAGCACGATACTGTCGCCGGTGCGGTCCAGCAGGGCAACGTCACGGGTAGCGACGGTTTTTTGCTCCGGATCGATGACCCATACCTGGGTCTTGCCATCGCGCTCGAGCAGCGCGCTCAGCGGCAATTCGCTGCGCGGGGTGATTGCCGAGGTCAGGGTGACACTGATCGCGGTACCCAGGTGGAAGGCATCGGGGGTACTGGCAAGGGTCAGGCGGGCACGCCGGGTGCGCGTGGCGGCATCGGCCTGGGGCTCCAGTTCACGCAGTATGGCGGTGGTATTGATGCTGTTGTCCAGTTGCGAGGCAACCGTGAACGTCAGGTCCTTGGTCAGCTGTTCGGCGATGCCGATGGGCAGGTCGATCACCGCTTCCTTGATGTCAGGTCGCGCCAGCGTGACCACCGCCTGACCGGCGGTGACCGTCTGCCCGGCCTCTGCCTGCCAGGCCGTGATCACCGCCGCATGGTCGCTGCGCAAGGTGCTGTAATCGAGCTGGTCACGCGCCTGACTGACCGCCGAACGCGCTTGCTCCAGGCTCGCGCCGGTGGTTTTCAGGTCGGTCTGGGCGATGTCCAGCTGGGCCAGGGCGCCGACGCCCCGGTCATACAGCTGTTGTTGCCGGCGGGCATTGGCCTGGGCGTTGATCCATTGCGCCTGGACCCTGGCCAGGTCGCCCTCGGCAGCGCGCAGCTGGTTCTGCTGGTCGGTGGGATCAAGGGTGGCGAGCGTGTCACCCGGCTTCACCTGGGCCCCGACATCCAGCCAGCGCCGGGCAATGCGCCCGGCCACCCGGAAACCCAGCGTGCTTTCATAGCGCGCCTGGATGGTACCGGCGAAGCGGCCAAGCTGCGACTGCGCCTGGGCTTCGACCACGGTTGACAGCACCGGGCGCACGGCTTCGGGTTGTTCTTCCTCACTGCCACAGGCCGTCAACAGCAAGCCTGCCGCACACATCAACAGTACCTTGTTCATGGTGCGGCGCCTCCGTCCTTGGCATCGACCTTCTCGACCTGCATACCGGGATGCAACAACTGGCCACCGCTGACGACTACCGTCTCACCGCCTTTTATGCCTTGGGCGATGACCACCTTGCCGGTGAGATAGCGGGTTACCTGGACTTTGCGCAGCTCAACCTTGTCGCCTTCACCCACCACCCACACCGCAGGCTCATGCAAGGCCTTGGTCAGTGCCGCCCAAGGCAACTCGATGCTCGGCCGCCCTTGCGCGTTGGCCGTGGCAGTAACAGGCGAACCCAGGCGCATGGCCGCTGGCACATTGCGCAGGGCCACCTTGACCTGCACCGTGCCGCTCTGGGCCGATACGGTCGGGGTGATTTCACGGACAAAGCCTTGGGCCTGGACCTTGGGGTCGTCGAGCAGGCTGACCATCACCCCGGCATCGCTCGGCGGCGCCACCAGCAGGGACTCGTAGACATTGAACACCGCATCGCGGTCGCCATCGCGCGCCAGGCTGAAGATCGGCATGGTTGCCTGGACCACTTGACCGACCTCGGCCTGGCGCTCGGTGATCACCCCATCAGCCTCCGACACCAATGCGGTGTAGCCCAGTTGCTCTTGGGCATTGGCCAGTTGCGCCTGGGCTGCCTTGAGCGCGCTCTGGTTGCTGCGCAGCGATGCTTCGGCCGAGTCGTATTCGCTCTGGCTGGTGTAGCCCTTGGGCAACAGTTTTTGCTGGCGGACGAAGGCCGCGCTGGTCTGGGTGACGCGCGCCTGAGCAGCGAACACCTCGGCCTTGGCCGAATCGACATCGTTCTGCAGGTCTTTGGGGTCCAGCCGGGCCAGCACCTGATTGGCCTTCACGTGGTCGCCCACGTCAACGCTGCGCGAGATGATCTTGCCACCCACGCGAAACGAGAGATCAGTCTGCACACGCGCCTGCACATCACCGGTCAGGGTGACCCTGGCGGCGAAGTCAGTGGGTTGGACTTGCAATACACCGACCCGTGGCAAAACCTCGGGAGCCTCTTCCTTGCTGCAACCTGTGAGCAGGCCAAGCAGCCCCAAGCCTACGACCAACAGTGAACGCGTCACCCTCATGCAGGCTCCTGGCTTGCGCGCAAATGATTCGTGGGATGCGACTGTTAGCGTAGATCAGGGTTCAGAAAAAACACTGATCAAAGTCAGTTGGGCGGTCATGGCGACAATGCGGGCCCTGAAACAAGCAAGCCCGCTTCCACTGGATCGATGCAGCCCTCGCGGCGTGCAACCTACCTGTGGAAGCGGGCTTGCCCGCGACTACCGCGCTCAGGCCGACGCTGCGGCTGCCGTCGTGCGTTTGACCTGCGGCTGCGACACGCTGGCCGCAGCACCCTCCTCGATCGCCTGCTGGATCGCCTTGCGGCGATGCTCTTCGGCGCGGCGGCTGAAGTACCAGACCATGAAGGTCACCAATGACACCGACAGCAGGATCAGGCTGGCCACGGCGTTGATCTCCGGCTTCACGCCCAGGCGCACAGCGGAGAACACTTCCATCGGCAAGGTGGTCGAACCAGGCCCGGACACGAAGCTGGCCAGTACCAGGTCATCCAGCGACAGGGCGAACGACATCATGCCGCCCGCCGCCAGCGACGGCGCAATCATCGGGATGGTGATCAGGAAGAACACCTTCCACGGCTTGGCACCCAGGTCCATGGCCGCTTCTTCGATCGACAGGTCCAGCTCGCGCAGGCGCGCCGACACCACTACCGCCACATAAGCCGCGCAGAACGTGGTGTGGGCGATCCAGATGGTGACCACGCCCCGTTCCTGCGGCCAGCCGATCGTCTGCGCCATGGCCACGAACAGCAGCAACAGCGACAGACCGGTGATCACTTCAGGCATCACCAGCGGTGCAGTGACCAGGCCACCGAACAGCGTGCGGCCCTTGAAGCGGGTGACCCGGGTCAGCACGAAGGCTGCCAGGGTACCCAAAGCCACCGCCGCCACCGCCGTGTAGCAGGCGATCTCCAGCGAGCGCATCACCGACCCCATGAGCTGGGTGTTGTCGAGCAGGCCGACGTACCACTTGATCGACCAGCCGCCCCACACCGTTACCAGCTTGGAGGCGTTGAACGAATAGATCACCAGGATCAGCATCGGCAGGTAGATGAACAGCAAGCCGAGCACCAGCATCAGCTTGGAGAAACTGAAGCGCTTCATGCCCTGCCCTCCATCTCTTTGGCCTGGCTACGGTTGAACAGCAGGATCGGTACGATCAGGATCGCCAGCATCACCACCGCCAGGGCAGAGGCCACCGGCCAGTCACGGTTGTTGAAGAACTCTTGCCACAGCACCTTACCGATCATCAGGGTTTCCGGGCCGCCCAGCAGTTCCGGAATGACGAACTCGCCCACCACCGGGATGAACACCAGCATGCAGCCGGCGATAATGCCGTTTTTCGACAGCGGCACGGTGATCTTCCAGAAGCTGTTGAAGGTGCTCGAACCCAGGTCCGATGCGGCTTCAAGCAGGCTCTGGTCGTGCTTTACCAGGTTGGCGAACAGCGGCAGGATCATGAACGGCAGGTACGAATAGACCACGCCGATGTACACCGCCAGGTTGGTGTTGAGGATCTGCAACGGCTGGTCGATCAGCCCGGTCCACATCAGGAACCCGTTGAGCAGGCCGTTGTTGCTGAGGATGCCCATCCAGGCATAGACGCGGATCAGGATCGCGGTCCAGGTCGGCATCATGATCAGCAGCAACAGCACGGTCTGGGTTTCCTTGCGTGCGTTGGCAATCGAATAGGCCATCGGGTAGCCGATCAGCAAACACAGCACGGTGCTGATGAAGGCCATCTTCAGCGAGCCCAGATAGGCCGAGATGTACAGCTCATCCTCAGTCAACAGGCCATAGTTGGCCAGGTTGATTACCAGCTGCACCTTGTCTTCGACGTAGCTGTAGATCTCGGTATACGGCGGGATCGCCACGTCGGCTTCGGCAAAGCTGATCTTCAGCACGATGAAGAACGGCAGCATGAAGAACAGGAACAGCCAGATGAACGGCACGCCGATCACCAGGTGCCGCCCCTCGGGGATAAGGCGCTGGAAGGCTCGCTTGAGCTTGCGCAGTTTCATGACCGCAGTACCACGCCGCTGTCGTCTTCCCACCAGACGTACACTTCATCGCCCCAGGTCGGGCGGGTGCCCTGGCGCTCGGCGTTGGCGACGAAAGACTGGACCACCTTGCCGCTGGGCAGCTCGACGTAGAACACCGAGTGGCCGCCCAGGTAGGCGATGTCATGGACCTTGCCGCGCGACCAGTTGTGCTCGAAATCCGGCTGCTCGGTAGTCACCAGCATTTTTTCCGGGCGCAGGGCGTAGGTGATGTGCTTGTCTTCAACCGAAGTGGACACACCGTGGCCAACGTAGATCTTGCGCTCGAGTTCCGGCGAGGCGATCAGCGCATGGCCTTCGGCATCGTCGATCACTTCGGCCTCGAACAGGTTGACGTTACCGATGAACTCGCACACCAGGCGGCTGGTGGGCGTCTCATAGATATCCACAGGCGAACCGATCTGGGCAATCCAGCCCAAGTGCATGATGGCAATGCGCTGGGCCATGGTCATGGCCTCTTCCTGATCGTGGGTCACCATCACGCAGGTCACGCCCACGCGCTCGATGATCTCGACCAGTTCCAGCTGCATCTGCGAACGCAGCTTCTTGTCCAGCGCGCCCATTGGCTCATCGAGCAGCAACAGCTTGGGGCGCTTGGCCAGCGAACGGGCCAAGGCCACACGCTGACGCTGACCACCGGAGAGCTGGTGCGGCTTGCGCTTGGCGTACTGGGTCATGTGCACCAGCTTGAGCATCTCGGCCACGCGGGCGTCGATCTCGGCCTTGGGCATCCGGTCCTGCTGCAAGCCGAAGGCGATGTTCTGCGCCACGGTCATGTGCGGGAACAGCGCGTAGGACTGGAACATCATGTTGATCGGCCGCTCGTAGGGCGGCATGTCGGTGATGTCTACGCCATCGAGGAAAATACGCCCTTCAGTCGGGCGCTCGAAACCGGCCAGCATACGCAGCAAGGTCGACTTGCCCGAACCGGAGCCACCGAGCAGGGCGAAAATTTCGCCCTTGCGGATCTCCAGCGACACATCGTCCACCGCTACCGTTTCGTCGAATTTTTTTGTGACCCGGTCGATCTTGACCAACACCTGCTTGGGTTGCTGGCCACCCTCGAGGGCTTTCTTATAGGCACCGGAGGCAACTGCCATGAGTGAAACTCCCAACAAGATTTGTGTGCCCGCCCCTGCTTTGGCGGCGGGCCTGGATTGTTACTTGCCCGACTTGACCTTGGTCCAGCTGCGGGTCATCAAACGTTGCACCTTCGGTGGCAACTCACTGTTGACGAACATCTTGTCCAGCACTTCCTGCGGTGGGTAAACCGCGGCGTCAGTCCTCACGGCCTGGTCCATCAGGTCGCCAGCCTTGGGGTTCGGGTTGGCGTAACCGACGTAATCACTGACCTGGGCGATAACCTCAGGTTTCAGCAAATAGTTGATGAAGGCGTGAGCCTCTTTGACGTTCCTGGCATCCTTGGGGACTGCCAGCACGTCGAACCAGAGGTTGCCGCCTTCCTTGGGAATCGCGTAGGCCAGGTTCACGCCCTTCTTCGCTTCTTCAGCGCGGGCCTTGGCCTGGAACACATCGCCGGAAAAACCTGCCGCGACGCAGATGTCGCCGTTGGCCAGGTCCGTGATGTACTTGGACGAGTGGAAGTAGGTTACGTACGGGCGTACCGCCAGCAGCTTCTGCTCGGCCTTCTCGTAGTCCTTGGGGTTGGTGCTGTTGGGGTCCAGCCCCATGTAGTTGAGCACCGCCGGCAGCATTTCATCCGCCGAATCCAGGAACGCCACGCCGCATTGGGAGAGCTTCTTCATGTTCTCGGGCTCGAACAGCACGGCCCAGGAATCGATGGTGTCCACGCCCAGTGCCGCCTTGACCTTGTCGACGTTGTAGCCGATGCCATTGGTGCCCCACAGGTAAGGCACGGCGTACTGGTTGCCTGGGTCGTTCTTTTCCAGGCGCTTCATCAACGCCGGGTCCAGGTTGGAATAATTGGGCAGCAGGTTCTTGTCGAGCTTCTGGAACGCGCCCGCCTTGATCTGCTTGCCGAGGAAATGGTTGGACGGCACTACCACGTCATAACCGGTGTTGCCGGCCAGCAGCTTGCCTTCCAGGGTTTCGTTGGAGTCGAACACGTCCTGCACAGGTTTGATACCCGTGGCTTTCTCGAAGTCTTCGAGCGTGGTCGGGCCAATGTAGTCGGACCAGTTGTAGAAGTGCACCGTAGGCGCCGCTTGGACGCTGCATGCCAGCGTCAGGCCCGCTCCAGCCATGAAGGCTTTGCGTAATACAGAAATAGACAAGTGGGTGGTCCTCACAATCAGTGCCTTGGTAACGGCGCAGCGCTGCCGCGCACGCAAAACCGGCGCGCAACTTACCCTCGCAGCCACGATGCCGCAATCATCAATTGCCATTCACCGGCTCTGGGCCGGAAAACCCCGGCCCAGAGGTCTTGCATCGGGCTTACTTGCCCGACTTGATCCTGGTCCAGCTGCGGGTGATCAGACGCTGGGCAGCAGCTTCTGGCGCGGCGATCGCGTACAGGTGCTTTTTCACGTCGGCAGGTGGATAGATGCTCGGGTCGCTGGTGATGTCCTTGTCCACCAACGGGGTCGCAGCAGCGTTACCGTTCGGGAAACGTACGGCGTTGGTGATCTCGGCCATGATTTCCGGCTGCATCAGGAAGTCCATGAACTTGTAGGCGGCGTCCTTGTGCTCGGCATCCTTGGGGATGGCGACCATGTCGTAGAAGGTGCCAGCGCCTTCTTTCGGGATGATGTAGTCGACCTTGACCTTGTCGCCGGCTTCGTGTGCGCGGGCTTTGGATTGCTCCAGGTCACCCGAGTACCCGACGGCCACGCAGATGTTGCCGTTGGCCATGTCGCCGATGTATTTGGACGAGTGGAAGTAGGTGATCGAAGGACGAATCTTCAGGAACAGGTCCTCGGCCTTCTTCAGGTCTTCTTTCTTGGTGCTGTCGCTAGGCAGGCCCAAATAGTGCAGCGCGGCTGGCAGCATTTCGGTCGGGGCGTCGAGGAAGCTCACGCCACAGCTCTTGAGTTTCTCGATGTTCTCAGGCTTGAACACGACGTCCCACGAATCGATCTTGTCGACGCCCAGCGCGGCCTTGACCTTCTCCGGGTTGTAGCCGATGCCGATCGAGCCCCACATGTAAGGGAAGGCGTGCTTGTTGCCTTTGTCGCTGGCGTCACCGACGGCCTTGAGCAGGTCTTCGTCGAGGTTCTTCCAGTTCGGCAGCTTGGAGCGGTCGAGCTCTTCGTAGACCCCCGCCTTGATCTGCTTGGCCAGGAAGTTGTTGGACGGCACGACCACGTCATAGCCGGACTTGCCCGCCAGCAGCTTGGCTTCCAGGGTTTCGTTGCTGTCGAAGACGTCGTACTTGACCTTGATGCCTGTCTGTTTTTCGAACTTCGCGATGGTGTCCGGAGCGATGTAGTCCGACCAGTTGTAGACGTTCAGCACCTTGTCTTCAGCCTGTACAGCGGTGGCCATGGCACCCATCAGGGCGGCGGCCAGCAACGTCTTGCCCATTTTCTTCATGCGTCATGCTCCAGAATTTTTTATTTAGCCATCTGTTCAGCAGCCAGAACCTACCGTGCAGAGCGCCGGGCGACTGAAACAGCCGCTAGTCTGGCAAGTTACAAGGCGCTGTTTCAAGGAAACCATCCCCTTGTAACGACTTAATGTCACATCGCTAGCCTAGCAGGCGCTCAACGGATCGCTTCGAGGGTCAGGTCCAGGCACTTGCGCGCCTTTTCCACCAGCTCGTCCACCTCTGCATGGCTGATCACCAAGGGTGGAGCGATGATCATGGTGTCACCCACCGCGCGCATGATCAGGCCGTTGTCGAAGCAGAAATTGCGGCAGACCATGCCCACACCCTTGCCTTCGTAACGGCTACGGGTGGCCTTGTCCTTGACCAGCTCGATCGCGCCGAGCAGGCCCAGGCCGCGTACCTCGCCCACCAGCGGGTGGTCCTGCAGCTCACGCAGACGTTTCTGCAAGTAGGGTGCCACTTGCGTACGGACCTTCTCGACGATCTTCTCGTCGCGCAGGATGCGCAGGTTTTCCAGGCCTACCGCAGCGGCCACCGGGTGGCCGGAATAGGTGAAACCGTGGTTGAAGTCTCCGCCTTCGCTGAGCACCTTGGCCACCTTGTCACGCACGATCACACCGCCCATGGGGATGTAACCGGAAGTAAGGCCTTTGGCGATGGTCATCAGGTCGGGCTTGAGGTCGTAGTAGTCTGAGCCGAACCACTCGCCGGTACGGCCAAAACCGCAGATCACTTCGTCAGCGACGAACAGGATGTCGTACCTGGCGAGGATCTCCTTGACCTTCGGCCAGTAGGTTTCTGGCGGGATAATCACGCCGCCGGCACCCTGGATCGGCTCGGCGATGAAAGCTGCGACGTTGTCCTCGCCCACTTCCAGAATCTTATTTTCCAGTTGCTCGGCCGCCCACACCCCGAAGTCGTCCGGGCTCATGTCGCCGCCTTCACCGAACCAGTACGGTTGCGGGATATGCACGATGCCCGGGATCGGCAGGCCGCCCTGTTCGTGCATGCCGCTCATGCCGCCCAGGCTTGCACCGGCGACGGTCGAACCGTGGTAGCCGTTGATGCGGCCGATGATGGTCTGCTTCTGCGGCTTGCCCTTGAGCGCCCAGTAGTGGCGGACCATGCGCAGCACGGTGTCATTGCCTTCGGAGCCGGAGCCTGTGAAGAACACATGGGTCATGCCCTCGGGCGCCACGTCGGTGATGGCCTTGGCCAGCTCCAGCGCAGGCGGGTGGGCCGTCTGGAAGAACAGGTTGTAGTACGGCAGTTCGCGCATCTGCTTTTCGGCAGCCTGTACCAGCTCTTCACGGCCATAACCCACCGCGACGCACCACAGGCCGGCCATGCCGTCGAGGATCTTGTGCCCCTCGCTGTCCCACAAATGCACACCCTGCGCCTTGGTAATGATGCGCGGCCCCTTTTCCTTCAGCTGCTTGTAGTCGCTGAAGGGTGCAAGGTGGTGCTCGCCGCTCAGGGTTTGCCAGTCACGGGTTTGCGGGTTTTTGACGCTCATGTGCTTCTCCAGGGTCCACAGGCCGCCGGCGGGCGGCCTCAGGGGTTGATCACACAGCAAACAGCAGGAACTCACGCTCCCAAGAGCTGATGACGCGCTTGAAGTTCTCATGCTCGGCGCGCTTGGTGGCAACGTAGCCGGTGATGAATTTTTTGCCCAGGTACTGGGTCAGCGCGCGGCTGACTTCCATGCGTTCCAAGGCGTCCTCGATGGTCAGCGGCAGGCGCAGGTTGCGCCGCTCGTAGCCGCGCCCCTGCACCGGCGCGCTGGCGGCAATACCTTCGACCATACCGATGTAGCCGCACAGCAAGCTCGCAGCGATGGCCAGGTAAGGGTTGGCATCGGCGCCTGGCAGGCGGTTCTCGACGCGACGGTTCTGTGGGCCGGCATCCGGTACGCGCAGGCCGACGGTGCGGTTTTCCTCGCCCCACTCGACGTTTACCGGGGCCGAAGTGTCTGGCAGGAAGCGGCGGAACGAGTTGACGTTCGGGGCAAACAGCGGCAGCGCCTCGGGGATGAACTTCTGCAGGCCACCGATGTGGTGCAGGAACAGCTCGCTCATGCTGCCGTCTTCATTGCTGAAGATGTTCTTGCCGGTGACCGAATCGACCACGCTCTGGTGCAGGTGCATGGCGCTGCCCGGCTCGCCGGTCATGGGCTTGGCCATGAAGGTGGCGGCCACATTGTGCTTGAGCGCCGCTTCGCGCATGGTGCGCTTGAACACCAGGATCTGGTCGGCCAGGTGCAGGGCGTTGCCGTGACGGAAGTTGATCTCCATCTGCGCCGTGCCGTCTTCGTGAATCAGGGTGTCGAGGTCCAGTTGCTGCAGCTCGCACCAGTCGTAGACGTCCTCGAACAGCGGGTCGAATTCGTTGGCAGCTTCGATGGAGAACGACTGGCGGCCGGTTTCCGGGCGGCCAGAACGACCTACCGGCGGCTGCAGCGGGAAGTCCGGATCCTCGCTGCGCTTGGTCAGGTAGAACTCCATCTCTGGCGCGACGATCGGTTGCCAGCCCTTGTCGGCGTAAAGCTGCAGGACTTTCTTCAGTACGTTGCGCGGCGACAGCTCGACCGGGTTGCCCTTCTTGTCGTAGGTGTCGTGAATGACCTGGGCGGTAGGCTCGATGGCCCACGGCACGAGGAAGACCGCGTTTTCATCGGGCCGGCAGATCATGTCGATGTCGGCCGGGTCGAGCAGTTCGTAATAGATGTCGTCATCGACGTAATCGCCGGTCACGGTCTGCAGCAACACGCTCTCGGGCAGGCGCATGCCTTTCTCGGCGATGAACTTGTTGGTCGGCGAGATCTTGCCGCGGGTGATGCCGGTCAGGTCACTGATCAGGCATTCGACTTCGGTGATCTTGTGCTCTTTCAACCAATCGGTGAGCTGGTCGAGGTTGTTACTCATAGATACCTCAGGAGGTAATGTGGTCCGCGCATTGATTCTGGATGGAGTGGGTTGCTAAAGCAAAAACCCCCACGCAGGAGCACAGTGGATACACTGGAAACAAGCGTGTCCGTAATGAGTTCGAAGGGCAGGAATACAAGAAAGGAAGCGAAACGGCGCTACGAGGGGTAGTCCAGAAGCGCAAAGCGTCAATTATTGCGGCCAGTGCGACCACCGCGCAATTGATGCGTGCCGGAACGGCAGGGATACCCGAGCGCACTGCACAGGCAGCGCTTTCAGGTCGCGACAAGCGGACCATGTGACCCTCGTATTATTGTGTTTTGGGTTGAGACCGAGCTTAGCCTTGTTCATTTTTTTACACAACACCTCCGTAAAAAATAAAACACGGCTTGTCGGAGATAGCCCTTTGTCAGGGAAATAGCGGATAATGGCACGCCCCGATATGCAGCAAATCTGCCGTCGATGTGCCATTTCAGGGCATCATGGGGTTGGCTTGACATCAGTAAGGCTTTTCGATTGACTGGTCCTGCAAGCCCCCCTTGATTGATATTTTTAACAACAAAGGTGTTGCATCATGTCGGTACCCCCGCGTGCCGTTCAGCTTAACGAAGCGAACGCGTTCCTTAAGGAACATCCTGAGGTTCTCTACGTTGACCTTCTGATTGCAGATATGAATGGTGTGGTGCGCGGTAAGCGCATAGAGCGCACCAGCCTCCACAAGGTTTACGAGAAAGGCATCAACCTGCCGGCCTCCCTCTTCGCCCTCGATATCAACGGGTCCACCGTCGAAAGCACCGGGCTTGGCCTGGACATCGGCGATGCTGACCGCATCTGCTATCCGATCCCGGACACGCTCTGCAACGAGCCGTGGCAGAAACGCCCGACCGCCCAGTTGCTGATGACCATGCACGAGCTTGAAGGCGAGCCGTTCTTCGCCGACCCTCGTGAAGTGTTGCGTCAGGTGGTGAGCAAGTTCGACGACCTGGGCCTGACCATCTGCGCCGCGTTCGAACTGGAGTTCTACCTGATCGACCAGGAGAACGTGAACGGCCGCCCGCAGCCACCACGCTCGCCGATCTCGGGCAAGCGCCCGCAGTCGACCCAGGTATACCTGATCGACGACCTCGACGAATACGCCGATTGCCTGCAGGACATCCTCGAAGGCGCCAAGGAACAAGGCATTCCGGCCGACGCCATCGTCAAGGAAAGCGCCCCGGCACAGTTCGAAGTCAACCTGCACCACGTCCCCGACCCGCTCAAGGCCTGTGATTATGCAGTGCTGCTCAAGCGCCTGATCAAGAACATCGCCTACGACCATGAAATGGACACCACGTTCATGGCCAAGCCCTACCCGGGCCAGGCAGGCAACGGCCTGCATGTACACATTTCCGTGCTGGACAAGGATGGCAACAACATCTTCACCAGCGAGGATCCCGAGCAGAACGCCGCGCTACGTCATGCTGTCGGCGGTGTGCTCGAGACCCTGCCTGCGTCGATGGCGTTCCTTTGCCCGAACGTCAACTCGTACCGTCGCTTTGGCGCCCAGTTCTACGTGCCGAACGCGCCGAGCTGGGGCCTGGACAACCGTACCGTGGCCCTGCGCGTGCCTACCGGTTCGCCCGACGCCGTACGCCTGGAACACCGCGTGGCCGGCGCCGACGCCAACCCGTACCTGATGATGGCCGCCGTACTGGCTGGTGTGCACCATGGCCTGACCAACAAGGTTGAGCCGGGTGAGCCGATCGAAGGCAACTCGTACGAGCAGCTGGAGCAGAGCCTGCCGAACAACCTGCGCGATGCCCTGCGCGAGCTGGACGACAGCGAGATCCTGAACAAGTACATCGATCCGAAGTACATCGACATCTTCGTCGCGTGCAAGGAGAGCGAGCTGGAGGAGTTCGAGCATTCGATCTCCGACCTCGAGTACAACTGGTATCTGCATACCGTGTAAATGAAAACGCCGCCCTCTGGGGCGGCGTTTTTCATGGGTTGGCAGGGCACTCGATTCCCTGGCTACAGAGACTTTTCGAAAATCTTCGAATTGCGCTGGTAGTTGTACAGCGATGCTCGCGCCGACGGCAGCCGCTCTACCCCACTGGGGGCAAAGCCACGCTCGCGGAACCAGTGCGCGGTCCGGGTGGTAAGCACGAACAGGGTATTCAACCCCAACGCCCGCGCCCGGCTTTCGATCCGCTCCAGCAGCTCATCACCGCGCCCGCCATGGCGGTACTCCGGGTTCACTGCCAGGCACGCCAGCTCACCAGCCTGGGAATCGGCAATCGGATACAGGGCCGCGCACGCGATGATCATGCCCTCGCGCTCGACCACGCTGAACTGCTCGATCTCACGCTCCAGCACTTCACGTGAGCGTCGCACCAGAATGCCCTGCTCTTCCAGCGGGCTGATCAGCTCCAGCAAACCACCCACATCCTCGATGGTCGCCTCGCGCACCACTTCGAACTGCTCCTGCGACACCAGCGTGCCGCCACCGCCGCGGGTGAACAGCTCGGTGAGCAGTGCGCCGTCCTCGGCATAGCTGACGATGTGGCTACGCGCCACGCCGCCCTTGCAGGCCTCGGCGGCGGCATCGAGCAACTCGCCTTGGTAATCACTGCCCAGCCGCGCCAGGTGTGGTGCAACCTGCTGCGGGCGCAACTCACGCACCAGCTTGCCGCTCTCATCCAGCAGCCCGGGTTCGGCGCCGAACAGCAACAGCTTGTCGGCACCCAATTCGATGGCGGCGCGGGTGGCCACGTCTTCGCAGGCCAGGTTGAAGATCTCACCGGTCGGCGAATAGCCCAGCGGCGAAAGCAGCACAATCGAGCGCTCGTCAAGCAGGCGGCTGATGCCTTTGCGGTCGATGCGCCGTACTTCACCGGTGTGGTGGTAGTCCACCCCTTCGAGCACGCCGATAGGGCGGGCAGTCACCAGGTTGCCGCAGGCCACGCGCAGGCGTGAGCCCTGCATCGGCGAGGCGGCGATGTCCATCGACAGGCGCGCTTCGATGGCCAGGCGCAAGGCACCCACGGCGTCGATCACGCAGTCCAGGGTTGCGGCATCGGTGATGCGCAAGCCGTGGTGATAGTGCGGGGTCAGGCCACGGGCGGCCAGCCGGCTCTCGATCTGCGGGCGCGAACCATGCACCAGCACCAGGCGCACGCCCAGGCTGTGCAGCAACACCAGGTCATGGACGATATTGCCGAAATTCGGGTGTTCCACCCCATCGCCGGGGAGCATGACCACAAAGGTGCAGTCGCGATGGGCATTGATGTACGGGGAGGCATGACGCAGCCAGTTGACGTAATCGGGCATGACAGGGCCTGTGGATAAAGTGGACGGAGAACGTTGGATCACACGGCGTTCAGGATCATCGTCGGAACAGGCTTGCGGTCACGCGCGGTCTCCTCTAGGCAAAGACGAATCAGCAGGATGGACGTTTAATTCAGGCAATAGTGCCGGATCAGGTCACGCAATAGACGCACGGTAGGTTCGATTCGTGACATTTCCAGGTATTCGCCCGGCTGGTGGGCACAGGCAATGTCGCCAGGGCCAAGAACGATGGTCTGGCAACCCAGTTGCTGAAGATAAGGCGCTTCGGTACCGAACGCCACCGCTTCGGCGCGATGGCCGGTCAAGCGCTCGGCCACCTGCACCAGTTCGGCATCGGCCGCCTGTTCGAACGGTGGCACCTCGGGGAACAGCGGCGCGTAGTCGATACGCACCTCATGGCGCTCGGCCACCGGCCGAAGCTTCTCACGGATGGCTGCACGCAACTGCTCTACATCCATGCCTGGCAGTGGGCGCAGGTCGAACTCCAGGGCACACTGGCCGCAGATACGGTTGGGGTTGTCGCCACCGTGGATGCAGCCAAAGTTCATGGTCGGCGTGGGCACGGTGAATTGCGGGTTGCGGTAGTTGTCCTGCCATTGCCGGCGCAGGCCCATCAGCTCACCCATCACCGCGTGCATGGCTTCCAGCGCGCTGTGGCCAAGGCTTGGGTCAGAGGAATGGCCGCTACGCCCGAGAATGTCGATGCGGTCCATGAGGATACCCTTGTGCATGCGGACCGGACGCAAGCCGGTCGGCTCACCGATGACCGCCGCACGGCCAAGCGGCTGACCCGCTTCGGCCAGGGCGCGGGCACCGGACATCGAGCTTTCTTCGTCGCAGGTGGCGAGGATCAGCAGCGGCTGCTTGAAGTCATGCTCCAGCAACGGAATCACCGCTTCGATGATCAAGGCGAAAAAGCCTTTCATGTCGCAGCTGCCCAGGCCCACCCAGCGGCCATCGACCTCGGTCAGCTTGAGCGGGTCGCTCGTCCACAACTGCTCGTCATACGGCACGGTGTCGCTGTGGCCAGCCAGCACAAGCCCGCCCGGGCCAGTGCCACGGCTGGCCAACAGGTTGAACTTGCCTGGGCTGACCTGCTGGATGTCGCAACTGAACCCCAGGTCGCCCAACCAGCCTGCCAGCAGGTCGATGACCTGGCGGTTGGACTGGTCCAGGGCAGGTTGGGTGCAGCTGACCGAGGGCGCGGCGATCAAAGCGGCAAACTGGTCTTTCAGCGTGGGCAACGGCATGCGCGAACTCCTCGGAAGCATTGCCCATCATAGGGCCATCCGCCGTAAGGAATAAACCGTTGCCGGCACACTGCTGTAGACTGCACGGCAATCACGCCCCTCTTCGAGCCTGCGATGCACAAAGAAACCGAACTCAAGCTTCGCGCCAGCCGCGACACCCTGGCCGCACTGCGCGAGCACCCTCTGCTGAAAAAGCGCAACAAGTCCGGCTGGCAGACCCGCGAGCTGCTCAACCAGTACTTCGACACCCCTGAGCGCGACCTTTCTGCTGCCCGAGTGGCGCTGCGCCTGCGCCGCGACGGCGAGGTGATCATCCAGACCTTGAAGTGCCGTGGCCAAAGCGTCGCCGGCCTGTCCGAACGCAACGAATACGAGTGGCACCTGGACAAAGTCAAACTCGACCTGAAAAAGCTCGACGCCACCTGCTGGCCTGAGCAACTGGCCGAACTTGACAAAAAATCCATCAAACCGCTGTTCACCACCGACTTCACCCGCGAATTCGCTGAGATCGCCTGGGGCCGCGGCAAGAGCAAAGTAGTGATCGAGGCAGCGCTGGACCAGGGCTTCGTGATTGCCGGCAAGCGCAAGGAAGAGATCTGCGAGCTGGAGCTGGAACTGCGCGAAGGTGCCCCCGAGGCGTTGCTGGAGCTGGCCGCCGAGCTGGCCGCCAGCCTGCCCCTGATGCCGTGCGACATCAGCAAGGCCGAGCGCGGCTACCGCCTGCTGGAGCCGGACAGCTATGAGCTGGGCCTGCCAAGCACCGAACTGGACGCCGAAATGCCGGTCGACGATGCCTTCGCTGCCCTCGCCTGGCAACTGCTGGGCAGCAGCCAGCGCCTGGCCGAGCAATACCGCCACAATGGCCACTGGCGCCTGCTGCAGGACTGGGTGCAGTGCCTGGCAGAACTGCGTGCACTGGTCGCAAGCCTTGGCCAGGCCGCGCCGCGTGCCAGCACGCGTGACCTGCGCGCCAGCCTGGACGCGCTGCTGGAAGACTGGCGCCCGCTGGTACAGGCCGGCAATGACGACGAAGACATCCGTCGCGCCGCGCCAGAGCAGTTCCTCGAAGAGCTCGAGGACGTGCGCTGGGGCCAATTCTCCCTGGAAACATCACGTTGGCTGCTGGCCCGCGCCTGGACCGCAGAGCGCAAGGGCCGTGGCGAACGCCAGGGCAAGGCGCAACTGGCCAGCTGGGTGGCACACCTGCTGGGCGAAGAAGGCCGTGCGCTGAAGCTACCGCTTTACACTCAACGCCCGGAAGACCTGGCAGAACAACTGCCGCGCATCGAACAGTTGCTGGCCTGGCTGCACCATGCGCGCCAGGTACTCGAGGTGCCGCAGATGGACCGCCTGTATGGCGACCTGAAAAAGCTGCATGAGCTGGCTGAACTGCCACTGGCCGAAGAGCCTGGCGAGCTGCTGGAGGCCCGCGTGGAACAGGCCCGTGCGATTGATCAGAGCCGTGGCTGGAAACATCTGCTCAAGGCCTGACATTCCCTTGTGCATCATCGCCGGCAAGCCCCACGATCGCCACGGCCCCCGAGAGCCGTGGTTGACGTGTAGGGGCCGGCTTGCCGGCGACAGCCTCAGCGCATCAGCGGAAGGCTGGTGGTGGACTTGATCTCCGACAGCGCCACAATGGAATTCACTTCCTGAATTCCCGGTACGTTCGACAGCTTTTCGAAGAAGAACCGCTCGTAAGCCTCGATATCCTGCGTGACGATACGCAACAGGAAGTCTACTGACCCCATCAGCACATAACACTCCAGCACCTCTGGAAAGCCCCGGATCGCCTCGGTGAACTCGGTGAAGTTGGAGCGACCATGGGCGTTCAGTTTCACCTCGGCAAAGATCTGCGTGTTCAGGCCGACCTTCTTGCGATCAAGCAGGGTGACCTGCCCCCGAATGACCCCCTCGTCCTTGAGCCGCTGAATACGGCGCCAGCACGGCGACTGCGACAACCCTACGCGCTCGGCAATCTGCGCGCTGGACAGTGACGCATCCTCCTGAAGAAGCTCGAGAATCCGCCGGTCATACGCATCAAGATCGCTTTGCATTAAAAATCCCCCAAGCTTATATTTTTCGAATCAAACAATTCGCCTGAATGGCTAATTCATCAAATAATAGCGAAAAAAAGCCGGCATCAACCTGCCAGAATTTCTCCCACCTTTGCGGAGACCAGCATGAACCCATTTGAACGCCCCCTGCCCCGAACCGATGCCTGGGCCGCCAGCAGTAGCCACAGCAACGTGTGCTATCGCCTGCAAGCCGAAGCCGAGCCGGATACCCTGTGCCGGGTACTCAACCTGTTCGCCCTGCAGTTTCTGACGCCGCACAGCGTGCAAGTCAGCCAGCAAGATGACTTGCTGGACATCGAAATAGGTATCGGCGGGCTGAGCAGGCATCGGGCCGAGGTGATTGCGCAAAAATTGCGCAATCTGGTGTGCGTCGCGCAAGTGCGCCTGGATCAGGAAAAATGGACAAAGATCAAGGCGATGGACGCAATCGAATCAGATGGGTATCATGCGTGCGCGTTGCACTCGTAGCTCAGCTGGATAGAGTACTGCCCTCCGAAGGCAGGGGTCGTGGGTTCGAATCCCGCCGAGTGCGCCATCTTCTTTCCCTTGTGTCACAAGGGGTTAGCGCTTCTGACAGAAACCTGTCCTAGTCCTGAAAGTCGTTTTTGCCACAAATTTGCCACACTCAAGTGTGGTGGGGATGGTCGAAATGGCAACAATCAGGAATCGCGGCGAGTATCAGTGGGAAGCGCAAATTCGCCGTAAGGGCTATCCAGCCCAGCGCAAAACCTTCGAAACCAAAGCCGACGCCCAAGCCTGGGCACGTATGATCGAAAGCGAAATCGACCGGGGCATCTTCGTCTCTCGGGTCGAGGCTGAACGTACCGCCTTTCATCAACTCATCGATCGCTATATCTCCGAGGTCGCCCCGAAGCACAAAGGTGCGTACTCGGAAATCAAACGACTCGAAGCGCTCAAGCGTCACCCGCTGGCGACGCGCATCGTCGCGACCCTCACCTCCTCCGACTTTGCTCGCTATCGAGATGAGCGCTTGAAGATCCGCAAGGGGAACACGGTGAAGCGCGAGCTAGCTTTGTTCCAATGCGTGATCGAGGTCGCTCGCCGCGAGTGGGGTATTCATCTTGCGGAGAACCCAGTGCGGATGGTCAGCCGTCCCAGCTATAACGACGAACGCTCACGGCGGCTCGACCCGGTTGAAGAGCAATACATCCTCGGCGCGTTGGAGCTGTGCGAACGCCGTTCGGACGGTACCTATGCTGATGCCTCTCACAATCCTTGGATACGGCCCATCGTCCAACTGGCGATTGAAACGGCCATGCGCCGTGGCGAGATCTTCGAGCTGCGCTGGAAGCATGTGAATCTGGACCGCCGGACAGCGCATTTGCCTGCGACGAAGAACGGACTGCCCAGAACGATCCCGCTCTCACCCAACGCCATCCAACTGTTGAGAGGACTACCGCGCTCCCTGTGCGGTCGGGTCTTCCCCACCACCGCTGATGCTCTCAAAAAGGCGTTCGTAAGAGGTCTGGAGCGTGCGCGGGCAAAGTACTTGGCAGACTGCGATCAAGCTGGCGTGGTGCCCCAAGAGGATTTCCTGCTGGGCCTGCGTTTTCATGACCTTCGGCACGAGGCTACTTGTCGGCTTGCCACCAAACTGCCAAACCTCATCGAGTTAGCCAGCGTGACTGGGCACCGTGAGGTGAACATGCTGAAGCGGTACTACAACATCACTGCGGAGGAATTGGCTGCCAAGCTGGCATGATTTAGGTGGAGCAGAAGAGGTAGCGGGCGCTCTGCGTGTAGTTGCGAGGCCTCGATCAGCCGCCCGTAGCAACCGATGACTGCCCACCCAAAGCAGGCCAGCCCGAAGTGGTTGTACCATTGTCCAAATTGGAGAAACCTAGGATTCGGTCGGGTCGCATCGCACGTTATCAGATGCCGCACGATTGACTATGCCAGTTACGCGACGTGGACTGTGGCAGCGGAGCTCAATCATCGTCGGGCGGAACATGGACTGATCTAAGCCATAAAGCGCTTTGGCTCCCTTTTTCATGTTCCAGATGAGAATTCCTTTGACATACATTTGCGATATAGCAAACATGTCAGATATGACAAATATAGCTCTCCATTTCCCCTCGACGCTCCGCGCTATCCGCACGGAGCTCAATCTCACCCAAGAACAGCTTGCTGAGCGTCTTGGCGTTTCATTTGCCACCGTCAACCGCTGGGAGGGCGGGAATAGCAAGCCCCAACGTGCAGCGCAAGAGGCTATTGCGGATCTCGCGCTGGAGGCTGGAGTTTCGAATCTTTCCATCGCAGGTGAACTGCAGGCATCCGTTTCAGCAACGCCTCGCCGGGGGCGGCGAGCGGCGGCTGCTCCGACCACGAAGTCAATGGAGCAAATGCTGTGGGACGCAGCCTGCTCAATTCGAGGCGAAAAGGATGCCGCCAAGTTCAAGGACTACCTACTGCCATTGCTATTTCTCAAGCGCCTCTCGGATGTATTCGACGACGAGATTGCGCGCCTAGCAGAGGATTACGGAGACCAAGCCACCGCGCTGGAAATTGCCGAGGCCGACCACTCGTTGCTCCGCTTTTACTTGCCGTCCGAAGCGCGCTGGGCCATCCTCAGCGGGCGTGAGGCCTATGAGTGGCCGAAGGATGACAAGGGCCGCAGCATAGCCCCGCGCGACATAGGTGAACACCTTACCCGCGCCGTACGCGCCGTAGTGAAGCACAACCCAGACCTTTCCGGAGTGCTGGACGTGGTGGACTTTGCTGCCGAGCGCAACGGTGAGCGTGACATTAATCCTGCCAAATTGCGCGGCGTGGTCGAGACTTTCTCCGATAAACGCTATCGCCTCGGCCTGGCAGATGTTCAGCCCGACTTTCTGGGGCGCGCCTACGAATACTTACTGCGCAAGTTTGCCGAAGGCTCCGGCCAGAGTGCAGGCGAGTTCTTCACGCCAACCGAGGTGGGTTTCCTGATGGCGCACATCCTGCGCCCGCGCCCTGGCGAAACCTGTCATGACTATGCCTGCGGCTCGGCAGGCCTGTTGATCAAAATGCAGCTCGTTGCCCGCGAACTCGATCCTACCAGCCGCGTGCCTGTTAAGTTGAGTGGACAGGAATTGCAGGCCGAAAGCTACGCCGTGGCGCGCATGAACGCCATCATCCATGATATGGAGGTAGAGCTGGCGCGTGGCGACACCATGATCAATCCCAAGTTCCGAGACGCTGCAGGCAGGCTTCGCGTCCACGACATGCTGATCGCCAACCCGATGTGGAACCAGCCCTTTGCGCCCGACTTATTCAAGAACGACCCATTCGAGCGGTTCCAGGCGGCAGGCGGAATCACCAGTGGCAAGGGGGATTGGGCCTGGCTGCAGCATACCTTGTCCGCGATGGCTGATGATGGCCGCGCGTGTGTGGTGCTGGATACCGGCGCAGTTACACGCGGCAGCGGCAGCAAGAACGAGGACAAAGAACGTAACATTCGGAAGTGGTTTGTGGACCGCGACCTGGTGGACGGCGTAATTCTGCTGCCCGAGAACTTGTTCTACAACACCACGGCCGCGGGCGTGATCGTGGTGCTGAACAAACGCAAGCCCGCAGCGCGGAAGGGCAGGATTCATCTTCTCAACGCCAGCCAGCATTTCCTCAAGGGAAAACCAAAGAACTATCTGCCGGAGGAAGACATTCGGCCGATGGCAGCGATGTACCTCAAAGGCGATCCTGTCGAGGGCGAACTGGCGGTCATCACTACAAAACAGGCGGAGGAAGCAGACTACAACCTGAGTCCAAGCCGGTGGACTGGGCAGAACGGCAACGCGGAGGTCGGCTCAATTCCGAATCTGCTCCGCGCCCTCGAACAACTCAATGAGCAAGAAGCCTGCCTTACATCCAGATTGCTGCAGTTGCTACGACCTCTAGCGAAAGCGGAGGACGCATGACAATCGAATCGTGGACTACCGAGTCCGTGGGAAATTGCATTGTCCCAATTTCTGTCGCGGGCAAGACCAAGATTCAATCAAGGAACTACCAGCCGTCAGGTCGCTTCCCAGTCGTAGATCAAGGGCAGGGACAGATTGCGGGCTGGACAGACGACGAAAGCGCCGTCATTGAAGCGCCGCTTCCACTAGTAGTTTTTGGCGACCACACAAGAGCATTCAAGTTCTTGGATATACCGTTTGCGCGCGGCGCGGATGGCACGCAGTTGCTGCGCCCGAAGCCCGGCGTTGACCCGCTGTTCTTCTTCTACGCCTGCCGCGCGATTGATCTGCCAGCGCGTGGCTACAACCGGCACTTTACCGTCCTCAAGGATAAGACGCTGTCCTACCCGACTGATGACAGCGAACAAAAGGCAATTGCTGCCGTGTTGCTTCAAACTGAATCAGCGCTGATGAAGCAGTCGGAGTTGCTGGAAACAATAGAGGAGTTCAAGCGCGCGGCCATGACCCGCCTCTTCACGCATGGGCTTTGCGGAGAGACACTGAAGGAAACCGAGATCGGACTGATGCCGGAAAGCTGGAAGCCGCGAACTATCCTCGAACTCTGCGAAATCTTTAGCGGTGGTACGCCGCGCAAGTCCGTCGCTGAATACTGGAAAGGCGATATCCCGTGGGTGTCGGGCAAGGACTTGAAAACGCCTACGCTTGAAGATGCCATTGACCACATTTCTGTCGCAGGAGTTGAAGCGGCAAGTCGGCTTGTACCACCGGGCTCGGTTCTGCTACTGGTGCGAGGCATGGGTTTGGCGAAAGACTTGCCTGTGGCAGTCATCAATCGTCCAATGGCATTTAACCAGGATGTGAAGGCGCTTGTGTCGCGCGGCGAGTATTCGGGCCAGTTTCTGCGCTCGGCCATCTACGCCGGCAAGAACAGATTGCTCAGTCAGATAGTTCCGTCGGCGCATGGCACGATGACGCTCAACCTCAGCGACGTTGAAACCTTCAAAGTGGCTTGCCCGACTGACCCGGATGAAGCTTCCGATGTTGTGGAAATCCTCAATACTTTCGATCGCAAGATTGCCGTACACCGCAAAAAGCGCGCCGTGCTGGCAGAACTGTTTCAGTGCCTGCTACACAAGCTCATGAGTGGCGAAATCCGCGTCGCCGATCTTGACCTGTCGGCGCTGCCCGTGGTCTCGGTAGAAGCCGAGGAGGCCACAGCATGAACAATCCCCTAAAAATTAGCGAAGCAGGAACCGTGCAGTTCACGATGGTGCGCCACGCGGCGGAAATCGGCTGGACACCACTCGCGCCAGACGATGCCCGCGCCAAACGCGGCGGCGATGACGGCACCTTCTTGCGCGACGTGCTGGAAAGCAAGCTCACCGCCCTCAACCCTTGGCTGACGGCGGACGCGGTGCGCGCCATCGTCGAGACATTGGACGCGCTGCCCGCCAGCATCGAAGGCAACCGCGAGTTGCTGTCGTGGCTGCGTGGTGAACGTGCTTGGTACGACGAGGCAGAAAAGCGTCATCGGGGGATAGCGCTGATCGACTTTCAACACCCGGCGGAAAATGCCTTTCACGTAACCTGGGAATGGAAGATCAAGCCGCCCGCGCGTCCTAAAGGCAACCGTGCCGACGTCATGTTCGTGGTCAACGGCATCCCAGTGGTCATCGTCGAGCACAAGAATCCGAAGGACGGCGGTGCCATCGAGCGCGCCATTAAGCAACTGCGCCGGTACGAACTGGAAACACCGGAACTGCTGGCGACCACGCAGTTATTCAACGTAACGCACTTGCTAGACTATTGGTATGGTGTGACGTGGAACGCCAACCGTCGCGACATGGCGCGCTGGAAACAAGCACCTGAGGAAAGCTACCGTTTCGCTGTGCAAGCGTTCTTCGAACCTAGCGAATTCCTGCGAACTTTGCAGCACTGGATTCTGTTTTATGTGCAGGACGGCGAAACCCGGAAATCAGTGCTGCGCCAGCACCAACGCCGCGCTATTGACGCCATCCTGACGCGCTGTGCAGATCCGGCCAAGACGCGAGGCCTAGTCTGGCACACGCAAGGTTCGGGCAAGACCTTCACCCTACTGACGGCGGCGCGGCAGATTTTGGAGGACAAGGCACGCTTTCAGAATGCCACCGTGCTGCTGGTCGTGGATCGTACCGAACTTGAAGGCCAGTTAAAGGGCTGGGTGGAACGGCTGCTGGGCGAGATGCAGGCGCAGGACATCGCCGTTGAGCGCTGTAGCACCAAGGCGAGGTTGCAGCAACTGCTGGATGCAGATTTTCGCGGCCTCGTCATCTCTATGATCCATAAGTTCGATGAAATCAAAAAGGATAGTTGCGACCGCGATAACGTCTACGTCTTCATTGACGAGGCCCACCGCTCGGTGGCAAAGGACTTGGGTACATACCTGATGGCTGCTGTGCCGATGTCCACCATCATCGGCTTCACGGGTACGCCAATCGCGCGCAGCTCACAGGGAGAAGGCACTTTCAAGATTTTCGGCACGCAGGACGAAGCCGGTTATCTTGACAAGTATTCGATTGCCGAATCTATCGCCGACGAAACTACGCTGCCGATCAAGCACGTAATGGCGCCCAGCGAAATGACCGTGCCCGCCGAACGACTGGATAAAGAGTTTTTCGCGCTGGCCGAAAGTGAAGGCGTGTCGGATGTGGAGGAACTTAACAAGGCACTTGACCGCGCCGTGGGCCTGCGCACCTTTCTAACTGCCGACGACCGGATCGATAAGGTGGCCGCCTTTGTCGCAGAACACTTCAAGGAAAATGTGCTGCCGCTGGGCTACAAGGCGTTCTTGGTGGCCGTGAACCGGGAAGCCTGCGCCAAGTATAAACAGGCGCTGGATAAATTGCTGCCGCAAGAATGGAGCGCACCGGTTTATACCCAGAATGCAGCGGATGTGATCGACCGCCCTCTGGTGGCGAAATTGCAGCTTACTGACGAGGCCGAGGAGCAGGCGCGCCTGCTGTTCAAGAAGCCTGCCGAAAATCCGAAGATTCTGATCGTCACCGACAAGCTGCTTACTGGCTATGACGCACCACCGCTTTACTGTCTCTACCTCGACAAACCTATGCGCGACCATGTGCTGCTGCAATCCATCGCGCGCGTTAACCGGCCTTATGTAGATGCTAACGGCGTGCAGAAGCGGGTGGGGCTGGTCGTGGATTTCGTCGGCGTACTGCGCGAGTTGAAGAAAGCCCTTAAATTTGATTCTAGCGACGTGGGCGGGGTAATCGAGGATCTAGACGTGCTCTTGCAGGATTTCCTGCATCGCATCGCAGATGCCAAGAAGGAATACCTCGATGCCAATGTGGAAGGCGCGCCGGACGAGCGATTGGAAAAGTTGGTATTCGGGCGCTTGCTTGAACCGGACGCACGCAAAGCATTCTTCGAGCAGTACAAAGAAATCGAGGCGCTGTGGGAAATCCTTTCGCCCTCGCCAGAGCTGCGCGATCACATAGCCAGCTACAAACAGTTGAGTCAACTGTATGCAGCGGTGCGCAATGCATATGCGGAGAAGGTCGGCTTCATCGCTGACCTGGCCTACAAGACACGCCGTCTGATCGAAGAGAGCGCCGAACAACAGGGACTGGGGCGGCTCACCAAAAGCGTCACCTTCGACGTGGCTACGCTGCAATCCTTACGCGGCGATAAGGGCAGCGACGAGGGCAAAGTTTTCAACCTCGTGCGCGGATTGCAGCAGGAAATCGATGCCGCTCCTGCTGCCGCTCCCGTGCTTCAGCCGTTGAAAGACCGGGCCGAACGCATCCTGAAGGACTTAGAAGAGCGCAAAACCACAGGTCTGGCAGCAATGGATCAGTTGGCAGCGCTGGCCATGGAAAAGGAAGAAGCAATGAAGGCGGCCCGCGACAGTGGTTTGTCCGCTCGTGCCTTTGCTGTTGCCTGGGTTCTGCGTGACGATAACGCGGTAAAGACGGAGGCCCTCGATCCTATGTTTTTGGCTAAGGAGGCTGAGGAACTGCTTAGCCGGTTCCCAAATGCGCTGGTCAACGCCGACGAGCAGCGGCGACTACGAGCTGCGATGTATAAACCGTTCCTAGCCCTATCTGCGACTGAGCGGGCGCGGATTGTTGATCTCGTAATTCAGATACTGCTTATGGAAGGTGATAAATGAAACCTTCAGGCTACCCTGCACAGGATCTGAAGCTTCGCACAATGACATGGGCGATCAAGTTGAAAGTGAACCCTCGTGTTATACGCGTACAGGAGATGTGTAAGAAGTGGGGCACATGCTCATCGTCGGGAGTCATTACCTTAGCTATCGACCTACTAGATCGGGATGAGCGCTTTCAAGACTATGTCATTGTTCATGAACTTTTGCATCTTCGCTATTCAACGCACGGAAAAGTATTCAAGGCATTGATGAATGCCCATGTACCACACTGGCGTCGATTCGACGAGGCACATCCCGGCGACACTAGTGGTGGCGTGAGCCGCACAATAAAAGATTGTCACCCCTCCGATAAGAGCCATTCCATAACATTTCCCGATCCGCCAGCATCGTCTGTTAATCTATCGCAGTGAGGTGCTTGAACCTACCCAAGGATGACTAGGCATTGGTCCCTGGGCTTAGCCAAAACCAAGGGTTGCTTATGGTGAATGACAGCCTCACTAGCATTGTGGCTGAGCGCCTACCGAAGCTGAAAAATGGGCAGCGAACGCCACGTGACCAATTCATCTGACTGGACAGTTCTTTTTCCGGCTACCGCCCGGCCCCAGAAGCTGGACCGCTTCCTCTAAAAGCTTCCAGTGGGCTTTCGCTGTCGGCCTATTCCCCCACCAGCCCTTTTCCTGGTGGCTCTTGCGAATGACCGCAACGAGTCGATATCTGCCGATAATGGGCATCCGGCGGCGCGCTGGGTGATCCTATCGTTTTCAGGGCGCTTGCAGCTGCGTCCACTGCGCTCAAGGTGACGCAGGATGTAACGCGACGTGCCCTCCCCCTAGAGAAGCTGAATCAAGTACTCGACTTTGAAGAGCTTCCGGAGTTGAAGATTCACATCATGACTGAACGCGACGTCACAGAAATGCGGGCGCAGCAGCGTCTAGAAGAGGCTGAACGCAACGGAAACCTCGAAGGTGTTGAAGACGAAATAGAAACTTTGCGCTGGCTCGACAGCAGACGATTAACCCTGCTTGCTTTATGCTCGAAGCCCTACCACGAGATCACCCGTGATGCTTGAGAACTCGTCCGAAGGAGGCTTTCTGAGCTGTATACTCTGAGTATGTCCACGCCTGTGAACGCTAGGCTAACCTCAAACCAAGCTCCATAAAACGCAACCCAGCCTAAGCGCTCTCCACCCTAACGCCATAAAATACTGATTTCAAAGGGATCTCATGGCTACAGATTTCACTACTTCAGCCAAAGAAAGGCAAAACGTGTTGAACAATCGATACGCGCTCGAACACGCGGAGCGCCATCTCGCCCTTGGAGGAGTTAGCTACGATGGAGAAACTGTTTTCACGAAGCAACAGTTGATTGAGCTTTTCGACATCAGTGAAGCGACCATCGAGCGCTACATAACAGGCCATGCAGACGAGCTGAAGGCAAATGGCTATCGCCTTATAAAGGGAAAAAATCTTAAGGATTTCAAAGAGTTAGCTTATGGTACCCTCATCAGCGAGGGTACCAAAACCAGCATTTTGGGATTGTTCACATTCCGTTCGCTATTGAATTTGGCAATGCTATTGACCGAAAGCGAGCAAGCAAAAATCATCCGTTCAAGGGTCCTTGACATTGTGATTGACGTTATGGCAGAGCGCTCAGGTGGCCATACAAAATTTATCAATCAACGAGATCAAGATTACCTTCCTGCCGCCTATCAAGAACACAGTCATCGAGCAGAGTTCACTACCGCGCTTGGGCAATATTTAGACATGGGTCCTGTTAAGTTCGGTCTGTACACGAACAAAATATACCAAGCGATATTCCATGAAAACGCTGCAGAATATAAAAAGGTATTAAAGCTCGCCGAAAAAGACAATATGCGTGAAACTTTGTATGCGGAGGTCATTCGCGCCATTGCTAGCTTCGAGAGTGGTTTAGCTAGTGACATGAAAAACTTCTACGATCAGCACCAACGAAAACTAAAACCCTCTGATCTGGACACCTTGATTAAAAATGCTGAAAACAGCCCATATTTGAGGCCGGTCTTGAACGAAGCCCGCACCAAAATGGCCAGCCGAGATCTTTGCTTCAGAGAAGCGCTCCATGAAAAGCTGGAGGCCTATATTCAAGCGGTACCTGAAGGAGACTTTGATAAGTTTCTCGGTGAGACTAGCAAGTCTCTAGAAGAGCGACTTTCCGACCCAGAGCTGCTAGCAGTATTTAAACGACTGAAAGATCGATAGCGGGAAAACCCATGTTCCTGTATTTTGATGTAAACCACGCAATCGAGGTCCATGACTGGATAATTTCAAATTCAGGAGGAAGACCGGGAATATTCAATATTGGCAACTTGGAAAGCCCACTCGAACACGTGAAGAATGATGACTACTACCCCTCCATCGAAGAAAAACTTACATTTCTTGTTTACTCGATAAATAAGAACCATGCATTCAATGATGGAAACAAGCGATCATCAATCGCACTAGGTGCATACCTACTAAAACTTAACGGATACGGATATGTCGTGCCTGATTTCATTTCCAAGATGGAAAACATTGCTGTGTGGGTTGCGGACAATGTCGTTAACAGGGATCTCCTACACGAACTACTAACCTCAATGATTTATGAGGAAGATTTCTCCGAGGAACTGAAGCTGAAGCTGGTTTCGGCCATTCCTCTATGAAAGCTCCTATGCTTCGCCGCCGCACCGTCTGATTAGGCTTGCATCGTTCCGGCTTGCTGGATAGCGTAGGGTGACATCAACCGCCTCACATAGGTGTGACACTGCCTCAAGTATCCAGCGTTGACGCCGCAGAAAATGAGCGTGCCATCAGTCGTGGGTTCGAATCCCGCCGAGTGAGCCATCTTCTTTCCCTTGTGTCACAAGGGGTTAGCGCTTCTGACAGAAGCCTGTCGTACCACCTTAAATTGGTAGTAGTTCATTTCCGCGACGACCCTTGGGCTCCATGGCTGCTCGATCAGAGAAGCTTTTTTGAGTCAGGTTCACAGGCTGTGATGCTAATTGCTGATGCGTGCTGGACATAGCTGATCCTCTCTAATTTGGAGTGACCAGCCTATCGAACGGAAAGCGCGCTGTTCTTGTACGATCCTGCAACTTAGCGAACAGTGCGTAACCGCCCAAACCTCAGGCGCAGAGGATCAGCGAGGGATGATGGTCGTGGAATCCTTACTCAGCGAATGCGGTCTGCTTGAAATCACTAAGCGAAGATCCGGTTAAAAATCTGTCCTACCTGATCGCTTTGCCACAAGCAAAAACTGACCTCTCAGATCAATTGAGAGATAGCCAGATGTCAGTAGATTACGAAACCATCCAAAAAATACAGAAGCTCGGCGACGACGTTCTCGTGGGTGTTGCAGAAGTCGCCGCATTGACCGGGTTCAGCGTACTCACTGTACGCCAGCGCAAACTGCCCGGCCTTGAGCCTGTACATGGGTTATCGAGGCTTAGGTGGAGACTCGGGGACCTCAGGACCTGGATGCGTACCGGGGATACGAGTACCCCGCAGCCACCAAGAGAGGTTGTGCTTTCAAAGCCGAAGCGCACGGGCCGACCTACGAAAAAGGCACAAGTGGAGGCGCGACAATGATTGATGCTTCGATCCGGCTCCTATTTTTGTCCACGGCGGAGCAATGATCATGGGCAGACAGAGAACCATCAGAGATCAGAACTTCTGGCGATCGCCACGCCTCCTGAATTGCACGACCGAAGATAAGGTTGCATTGCTACACCTATTGACCGCACCTGACAGCAACATTACAGGTGTTTACCCGCTTGTACCGCGAATTGCGGGCGCTGAGCTTGGATGGACCGCAGATCAATGGCTACAGGTTATCCATCGGCTGCAGGACGAAGATCTTGTCAGGTATGACCACAACCGCTTCGTTGTCTGGGTGCGCCTTTGGTGGGACCACCACTCGGCAAGCCAAGTAACGGGGCCGAAGCTGAGAGACAGAGCGATCGGAGAAATCCGTCGGATACCTGGCGAATGGCTTGATGAATTCCTGAATGACTTCAAAGATCGACTGACTGGCGATCAGCAACGCCTGGTGGAGGAATTGCTGCAACCAGACCGTCCACGTGCAACTGGAGAGGTACCGATATCACAGCAATGCGGTATCGATACCCTATCTACCAATGTCTGGCCTAACAACAAACCTCAACAGAAATCACTAACCGAAACGTCGGGTGTGGGCTCTCGTAAGCTGGATATGTCGGGCATTCCTTCCGAACACCAGACAGATGTACACAGGGGAATAGTCAAAGCCATGACCAGCGGTAAGCTCCGCTTTGCGCCCCAGGTGGTCGTTAACGCAATGGCTGAAAATTACCGCTCGGCCTCTAGCAAGCCACAAAACGCAATGGCCCTCACGCTGTACTTAGCAGAGCACCTGAAAAACGCCCCCTCAGCCAACGGCTCAAAGCCCTGAGCTCGTTCAAACGAGAAATACGGGGGTGACGGCTACGGTTGCTTTCATTCGTCCGGGACTGATTCGAAACCTAGGATCAGTGCCAATTCGCGATTGGATGAATCGACACGCAGGCGGCTAACCAGTCCCTGCTCTCGCTCCTGCTGTTTGAGCAGATAGGCATCGTCAAAGCATTGCACGATGTCATGCTCATTCAAGATTTTCGCCGAGACCTGTCGTTTTAGCCGATTGATTATCTTTCGAGCGCTGAGCTGGGCTGCCTCTCGCACATGCGCACGCATGAGGACATCTCGAAAAACCCAGTCCGATATCCAACCTTTCGTGAATGCCCAAAACACCAAACGCTGGAAGGTATCCCAAGCCATGCGTGATTGCCCGCTGAGGTAGCGCCTGAGCACTCGACCGTCAGCATCTCCGAAGCCGGACACTTTCAGCTCAGCAAGCTGACGTTCAAGCTGCACTTTAGACATGCCTGATTTCAAGCCAATCCCGGTGAACAGGTACTCGATCAAATCAACGGGCACGCGGACCACGAAGTTTTTCCTGCCGGTGTCTTGATGATGCCTGATCTCACGAAAGACAGCCTGCAGGGCTTCAGTTGGCTCAATATCCTGGGTACTTAGCTTCATACAGCTATTGTTCGATCACTCCGCTGATCTGTCAAAGCGATGCAACCATTCAAAGCGCGGCCTTCGTGCCCCTTATGGTTGCCCTCGTTCATTCTTGGGCCGTCATCACCTGCCTACCGTTGGGACGGGTGCCTTGGAGCAAGCTGGGCTCAATCTCGACCTCACCCGAGTAAACCAATGGTGTGCCGCATCTGGTAAATACAGCACTCCTGTTAGGTTCGGCTTTCTGCACTGACCGTAATGCCAGCCGCCAATTTTTCTTCAACCATTCAGTCACCATCTCACTGCACCTCGTACCTGGCCATTTGTGCGCTAGCGGTAGACAAAAATCTTCCGTTCCTGCTACTTAACCGTTGCCCCAATCGTCTTCAACATGCTTCCTCAGAAAGCTTTTCTAGGTCCTGTTTTTTGCAGATGCCGTAAACCGCCAGGGTCGCGAACATGTTCGCGAACGAGTCTCTACCTACTCATCGGTCACGTTCCCGCCACCATCCCTCAAAGGATGCTCTTCCTGCGTCCCCTATACTCGACTTTGGGATCCTTATGAACCTGCACCAGCAAACTCATTCGCCTATTCCCGAAGTTGTTACGTCCAAGCTAGCTGGAATCAGGACAGGGTAGGGTTTGTACTCCCGCCATGAATGGCGTACGTACAACCGGCAAAGCGGCAGTCGTTCCACTCTCTTGCTTTTGCCTACCGTCCCTGCTCAGGGCAAGCCCCGAGACCCGTTGAAGCGAAAAGCCCCATGGTGTTCGTCTACACCCCTTGAAGCTGAGGTGTCACAGATCGTCAGGTATGCCACACAGAGCAAGAATCTCATGCTCAGCCAATCCTTGGGCCCGCTGCGCCAGCCCGTGAGGCGATACGAGCGCGTTTTGTTCTAGACGTTGCTGTTTGAGCAACCGCTCCAGCAACAACAACTCACCATCGGCTTCAAGCTCACGAAGTCGCCCAGAAGAATTGAGTGCCCAGCGGTCAAGGATTTGCCAACCACGTGCGTGATACGAGGTCGACCGGAGGACAGAATCGATGGTCGTATTCGACAAAACTCCAGAAGCAATTTTCAACGGCTCGTGGTCAGTCAGCATTAGCTAGTCCCTTTTTCTGCAAAAGATTGATCAATCGAGTGTTCTGCCCAATGGTGGATGGCCGGAAACCACCTTTGATCACCAGCTCTCGAATGTGAGCATGTGAGAACCCCAGCGCGTACAAAGTGGCACGGTCCCTAGAGGCCAGCGCTTGGTTGGCTAACCGCATGGTGGCATTCGCCCTCTTCAGCTGGACGATATCCTCATGCCAAACATCATCAACGCTCACTTCACTCATTAGGCCACCCCGAATGGATAACTAAAGGCTCCTTCAGCAGTTTAGGTGTTGAAGACGGTACGCAACCGCGCCTCAGTACTGGCAACGTCAGACGGCCTCAGCGCTAGGCTGAACGTTGGGATCTTCAGATCGCTGGTCAACAGCTCAAGCCGGTGATTGCTTTTGCCCACGGGCAGGATGCGCCACGAACGAATTTCGTCTAATCGGAAGAAGTGGGCCTCGCGACCTACTGGATAGGCTAGCAACCGATTCGATTTCAGATCGACACCAACGTACGCATCGTTGATTTTTGCGTACACCTCTACCTCAGGATTGAATCCCTCAGCTCGATAACTAGAGGCCATGCTCCTCAGCTTTTCGGCATAGCTTTGGTTGATTCGATAGAACAGCCACCCTCCTCCAATAAAATAAAGGGCCAGGGCCCAGAACAGCCACCGGATTGCCGGGTCTTCGCCGCTGGTGAACCCAAGAAAAAATGGCAGGTTGAAGCCAGAGAAAACCACCACAACCAGCAAGAGCGCACCCACCGGGACACACCCCACGGCCCACGCGACTCGAAACAGCTCCCAGACCAGTCTCATACAGCCTCCCAGACGAACTGAATCATCCCAAAATAACTGAAAATCAGATATCCCAAAAGCAGATATAGCTTGGTCAGCCGCCCTTTGCACGGATACGGCTATGACCAAAGCTATCTATCGACGCGAGCATGTGATCTTTCTTCAGGAGCTAAAGCGTATGCGCGTCGAGTCAGGGATGACGCAGGCTCAATGCTCCGCCGCACTGGGGAGGCCGCAGTCGTTCATGAGCGATGTGGAGAGAGGAGTAAGACGGTTAGACATGGTGCAGCTTCGGGACCTATGCCTAGTCTTGGGTAACGATCTTGTCAGATTTACCAACGCTTTTGAGCAAGCACTCAGTCAGTCCTGAAACGGTCCCCAGGGAAACGCCTTGGCTGGCCATGCTGCCCATTGCCATATGGGGGGGCTGTGGGCTGGGCGTTGCAAGTACCGCAGAACAATGAGCTGATCCCCGTTCGAGACGAACACGGCGACGGCAACCTGGCCGTAGCCCTGAACGAGTCGGCGTTGTACCTGGGCAGCGCCATTGGCGCGGCTGCGGGAGGCTTGATGTTGTTGACGCAGTGGCCCACCTGGACCCTGGCCATTGGCGCTGGCGCCGTGGCCTTCGTTGGCGTGCTTCTGCAGTTGCTTAACCTGCGGGGCCAAAAGGCGCAAAAGCTGGTGATCGACTCGACATATCATTGATCGCTGAACGCCCAACGGGGCTCGCCATAAGCCATGTCCCTGGGTACCTCTTAAAAAGGGAGACGTTAAGGAAACTCCGAACAAGCTGCTCATCAGCCGGAAATGGACGGATTGGGGATGCCGAAAAGCCCGATTTTCAGCCGCTGATTAATGAATAACCAAGGCAAAGCCTTGGTTATCTGCCCTCAAGGGTGCACCTCTCCCGCAGCACGCAATAATTGTCGGCGCACCATCCACAGATTCGACAGAGCAAACAGCGTGGTCAGTTGCGCCGTGTTCTTGGCTAAGCCACGGACGCGGGTTTTCACATAGCCGAATTGCCGCTTGATCACACGGAATGTGTCTTCGGGGATTGGAGCGCTGAGCGTCAGACGAGCAAACTGGCGCGCCGATAACGCGATGCCACAAATTTGCCACACTCGCCTCGCTAACAGGCGCGAAAACCCGCTATCCCCAGCTACCACAACCCATTGAAATTCCAGCTAATCCCCGCTAACGTACTGATTCCAAACGCCGACTTTTAGGACTCCGAAGGCAGGGGTCGTGGGTTCGAATCCCGCCGAGTGCGCCATCTTGATAACGAAGCCCGCCATGCGCGGGCTTCGTCGTTTCTGCAAGGCCTCGCCCTTCAGTCCACCTTTATTCCCAACAGCGATAACCTCAGGCTCCTTTAGCTCTCGTGGCTTTACCTCATTGAATTCATCTGATTACAATGATGGCATTATGCCTCATCCATGTAATGGATTGCGCTCGGTTACCCATACCCTCCAGGGACTTAGGAATGAAAATGCTGAAACACTGCCTGGCCTTTACCATCGCTGCGACGCTCGTAGGTTGCCAGGCGACCGGTGAGCAATACCAATCCGACGTGTTTGATGCCAGCCAGGTGAATACCCAGCAGGAAGCCAAGACCGTGAAAATCATCACGGTCTCGCCGACCAGGATCAAAGTCAGCAACGAGAAAAACAAAAAGGCCGCGATGATGGTTGGCGGTGTGCTGGGTGCACTAGGTGGCGCGGCCCTGGGTGCTGGCCACAACAAGGACACTGCGATCATCGGCGGCGTGGCCGGCGGCGGTGCTGGCGCCCTTGCAGGGTCATTTGTCAATGACACTTCGTTGGTGCCTGGCGTACTGATCGGCTACTCGGAAAACGGCAAGATCTACACTTCGGCCCAGGTCGGCCGCCCGTGCGATTACGAAGTGGGTGGCATCTCTCTGATGGTCATGACCATTTCCAACGAAACTCGCATCCAGCCGAATGCGACATGCCCAGATCCGAAAAAGAGCTGAGGCCTGAGAACATGAAGCACTTTGTTCTGGGTACCGCCCTTGCGCTGTCTGCCGCCACTGCCGCAGCGGGCCAGTTCGACCAGCTCTATCAGATCGAACAGCAGACCAAACAGTCCCAAGCTGCGCTGGAAGCCGAACGCCTACGCCAGGCAGCCGCTGCTCAACAGCGTGCCGAGGCTCGCGAAGCCGCAGCCCGCCAGCAGCGAGCCTCGTCTCAACGTGCGGCTGCGCAGCGTGCGGCCGAGCAACAGCAAGCGCAGGCTGTCGAACGCAAACGCGTTCAAGGCCGCGAAGAAGCCTATGAAGATGACTTGCGCGCACTGGAGCTGGAAGAACGACGTCTGGCCCTGCAAGCCAAAAAAGCCAAGGTCGCCCGCGCCAACGACTACATCGATGCCGAGCTGCGTGACAGTGCCGCACGCACCGACGTGATCCAGTCCAATGCCGACGCCGCACGCAACGTCACATCAGGCGCCAAGTCGCTGCTGGAAGATGCCGGCAAGGCTGAAGTGAAACGCGCTGGCAGTCTGTTCGGCGAATAACCATCAACAATGCCGTCCCGGTCAAACGACCGGGATCGCCCATTGTAGAGACCTCATCATGCTACGTCTGATCATGCTGGCTTCAGCCAGCCTGTTGCTTGGCGGTTGCCTGCAAGAAGAAACACCGTTTCCGACCGTGGACCTGCACGGTCGCCTGGAAGTCGACCATCCGATGACCACTTCGCGCCAGGCGCAGGGTATCGAGGGCGAATACTTCAAGCGCGTGCTGAGCGTGAACGGCCAGGATATGGCCTTCAACGATTTCGTCAAACAGTACTGCCCTGATAGCAACACGCGTAACGAAACCTGCCTCAAGGCCTTTCGCATCAAAAAGATCGATGATGTCAGTGGCGCCACAAGGTTCCTACCCAACGGCCTGTGATCAACCGCAAAATGACGCGCACCAAAAGGCTCAGGCACCTGCCTGAGCCTTTTTCGTTTGAGCAACCAGACCAGCACCGCCCATGACGTTTTTCAATCGACTCGATGCCGTTTCCTGCATTGCCGTGCAGGCCACCGTGCCGGATGCTTTAGTTACTCCAAGAGCTCGTTTTTTCCACCCGCAGAGGCCTGTATGAAGAACGTCGAACAAATCCTCAAGACCAAGTCCCAGCACCAGACCGTCTACACCATCGGCCCTGATGACTCGGTGCTCGACGCCCTGAAAATGCTGGCGGAGAAAAACGTCGGTGCGCTGCCGGTGGTGGAGAACAACCAGGTAGTGGGAATCGTCAGCGAGCGTGACTATGCCCGTAAGCTCGTGCTCAAGGGGCGCTCTTCGGCGGCCACGCCAGTGCGGGAAATCATGAGTGCACCTGTGGTCACGGTGGAGCCCAAGCAGAATCTTGAGTACTGCATGAACCTGATGACCAACCGCCACCTGCGCCACCTGCCAGTGGTCAGCAATGGCGAGCTGCTCGGGCTGCTGTCGATCGGCGACCTGGTCAAGGAAACCATCGCCGAACAGGCCAGCCTGATCCTGCAGCTGGAGCAGTACATCCGCGGCGAATGACCAGGCTCAATGGTAGGCGCGCTCCAGTTCGTCCAACTGATGGTCGAAGCTGCGCAGGCGCGCCGACCAGGTATACACCAGCACTTCAAGATCACGATTGAGTACTGCCGTGTTGCCTTGGCCACTGCTCAGGGGCTCGCACAGGTCGAGTTGGTAACGCTCGCGTGCCATGGCCGTGGCCACACTGGAGAGATCGCGGGCGTTGGCCAGCCAGTGATGCTGATGATCGTGGATCTCGCGGTCCAGCACCCGGCACTGGCGCTTGAGCGCATCCAGGCTTTGCTCCAGGGGTGTGCCCTTGAGCTCGCCCATCACCTCCTCGAAGGTGCGACCCGAATGCCAATAGCTGCCCCAGAAATACCGGTCGAAAACCGTCTCTACCCGGCGTAGCGCTACCTTGGTGTTCCAGATGGTGAGCAATGTTCGCCCCTGGATCACCTCGCGCTTGTTCAGGTGCAGTTGCTGCCAGGCGATCCACGTCAGGCCCAGCAGCGCGACCGCCGCCGCGACTGCCGCCGCAGCGTACAGAAACTGCACAGCCTGGCTCATCTGGTGTGTATGGCGGATACCATAGAAGTAACCAGCCGTCAGGGTGCCCAGGATGGTCACGGTGCACCAGAAACCTGGTGCGTAGGGATCTTTCATCGCGCATATCCCCTTATTGTTTTCCTGAGCATAGCAACGGCCGATCACTCGTCAGGTGCCGCTCGGCGCTTTATTTGCGGGGGCGGCGCAACGCTTCGTTGAGTTGATCGAAGGGCACTGCCCAATCGGAATCTTCAATGATGCTTTCCTTGAGAAAAGCGCGCTGGGAGTCGCTCCAGAACGGCGCATCCACCAGCTTGATCTCGTTTTTCAGCGGTGAATGGCTGGTGATGAACTGATCGATGCTCTGAGGATCGTCGGGCAAGCCCAACTGCTTGAACAGCTCGGAAAAGTGATGGGTAGGCGCTTCCATGTTTCCTCCTGGGTACCGGGCGGGCCGTCCACGACGCCAGCCCGGCATTGGTTTGAGAACATCAGCACAGCTCGCGTACTTCGGCTTGCGGCACCAGTTTCAGGTACTGCTCCATGCTCATGTGGATCAGGTGATCGTGGTCACCTGCCTCCAGGTAGACATCGCCCTGGCGGGTAAGACTCGAATCGAGCAGCATCTTTATCTGATAAGCGTCACCCATTGCCGGGATGGCGCCACGCTCGCAGTCACCGAACAAGCTCGGCAGGCCGCTTTCGCGGGTCAGTTGCCAGGCGCCAGACATGCGTACCTTGCTCATGTCCAGGTGCCGATTGGCAGGCAGCACCGCCATGATGTAGTTGCCATGGCGGTCGTCGAGCATGACCGACTTGGCAACCCGCTCGGCCGGCACACCAGCCGTACGCGCCGATTCCAGGCTGGTCGCCGAGTGGGGATGGGGAATGATGTCGTAGTCGCAGTTGGCCTGGTCCAGGCGCTGCTGCAGGGTCTTGGCCATTCGCATGATGCACCTCCGGTTTCGCCCCCATCTCCAATTTTAGGCCCTGCCTGGGCAGGCATGGCTAAACTTGGGGTATAGAAGTGAACAAGGTGACGACAGGTGATCGCTCGCTGCTGGCGCTGGTGGTTATTGGTGCTGATGCTTGGCCTCGCCCCGGGCAGCCAGGCCGCGCCTGGGGCGATCTGGGTGCTGAGCATCGATGATGCCATAGGGCCGGCCAGCGCCGACTATGTGGTGCGCGGCCTGGATCAGGCCAAGGAACAAGGCGCGCAACTGGTGGTGATCCGCATGGATACACCCGGCGGCCTGGACAGCGCCATGCGCCAGATCATCAAGGTCATCCTCGCCAGCCCCGTGCCGGTTGCGACCTTCGTTGCCCCAGGCGGTGCCCGTGCTGCCAGCGCTGGCACCTACATCCTGTATGCCAGCCACGTGGCGGCCATGGCGCCGGGGACCAACCTCGGCGCCGCCACCCCCGTGCAGATTGGCGGCCCTGCAGGTACACCAAAGGATGACAAGGCCAAGCCCGACGCCAATGAACAAGCCCTTGCGCGCAAGCAGGTGAACGATGCAGCCGCTTATATCCGCGGCCTGGCGCAGCTGCGCGGGCGCAACGCCGACTGGGCGGAAAAGGCTGTACGCGAAGCGGTAAGCCTGTCGGCCAGCGAAGCGCTCAAGCAGAAGGTGATCGACCACATGGCCAACGACCTGCCTGACCTGCTGCGCCAGCTCGACGGCAAGACCCTGATCGCCGCTGACCAGCCGCGCCAGTTGCAGACCCGCGACGCCAACCTGGCCGAGCATCTGCCGGACTGGCGCACGCGCCTCTTGGCCGTGATCACCAACCCCAGCGTGGCACTGATCCTGATCATGATCGGCGTCTATGGCCTGCTGTTCGAGTTCATGAACCCTGGCTCCGGCGTGGGCGGCGTGGTCGGTGGCATCTGCCTGTTGCTGGCGCTGTATGCCCTGCAATTGCTACCGGTGAGCTTTGCCGGTGTCGCGCTGGTCATGCTCGGTATCGCCTTCATGATCGCCGAGGCGTTCCTGCCCAGTTTTGGTGTGGTCGGCTTTGGCGGCATCGTGGCGTTCGTGGTGGGCGCGGTCATCCTGATAGACACCGACGCCCCCGGCTTTGGCATTCCGCTGGCGTTGATCGCGAGCCTGGCGGTGCTCTCGGCATTGTTGATCGGTGGCGTGTTGGGCATGGCCCTCAAAGCTCGCAAGCGGGCCTTGGTCAGCGGTGATGCCGGCCTGGTCGGCAGCCTGGTGAGTGTCTCTCAGGTGGTGGCAGGCAATCCGTTCTGTGGCGCGGTAATGGCCCAGGGCGAACAATGGCAGGTCCAGTGCACTACGCCCTTGCAGCTCGGCCAGCAGGTGCGGGTCACCGCGCGTCATGGCGTGATGCTCGAAGTGAGCGCTGCTGCCCCTACAGCGCAAGGAGAATGACGATGTTCATGCAATTGGGTTTCGGCGCCCTGCTGATGCTGCTGGGCGTCTTACTGCTGTCGGCGTTTCGTATCTTGCGCGAATACGAGCGCGGCGTGGTGTTCCAGCTGGGGCGCTTCTGGCAGGTCAAAGGCCCAGGGCTGATCCTGCTCATCCCCGTGATCCAGCAGATGGTTCGGGTGGATCTGCGCACCGTGGTGTTGGATGTACCGCCGCAGGATGTGATCACCCGCGACAACGTGTCAGTGAAGGTCAATGCAGTGCTGTACTTCCGTGTGCTCGACCCTCAGAAAGCGATCATCCAGGTCGAAGACTTCCTGGTCGCCACAAGCCAGCTGGCACAGACAACGCTACGCGCGGTGCTGGGTAAGCACGAACTTGACGAGCTGCTGGCCGAGCGCGAGCAGTTGAACCTGGATATCCGCCAGGTGCTGGACGCGCAAACCGATGCCTGGGGCATCAAGGTGGCCAACGTCGAGATCAAGCACGTCGACCTCAACGAATCGATGGTCCGCGCCATTGCCCGTCAGGCCGAAGCCGAGCGTGAACGCCGGGCCAAGGTCATCCACGCCGAAGGGGAACTGCAGGCGTCGGAGAAGTTGATGCAGGCCGCGCAGATGCTCAGCAAGGAGCCGGGGGCCATGCAGTTGCGCTACATGCAGACGCTGGGGTCGATTGCCGGGGACAAGACATCGACCATCGTGTTTCCGATGCCGTTGGACTTGCTCAAGGGGATGATGGACCGAGAGAAATGAGGGGCCTGCGCAAGGCCCCGCAAATCGGTCAGACAGGTGCGCGGCGCAAGGTCGCCAGGAACGTGGCAGCACCAATGAACAAGCCCGCGAACGTCCGGTTCAAACGCTTCTGTTGCTTGGGGGTGCGCAACAGGCGCAGCACCCGCGAAGCCAAGCCGGTATAACCCGCCATCACCAGCATGTCGACGGTGACCATGGTGACCGTGATCGCCACGTATTGTGGCAACAGCGGAGCATGCGGGTTGATGAACTGCGGCAGTACAGCGAGCATGAACACCAGCGCCTTGGGGTTGCTGACGTTGACCAGGAAACCTCGGAACACCAGGCTCAACGGCTTGCCGATCGGACGCACGGCGGACTCATCGGTCATGTCCATCGGCAAAGCGCGCCATTGCTTGTAGGCCAGGTAGACCAGGTAGGCGACGCCGAACCATTTGATGATGGTGAACGCTGTAGCGGAAGCGGCAAGGATGGCGCCGACACCCGCTGCGATGATGGCAATCTGCACGACCAGGCCAATCTGCAGGCCCAGCGCGTTCCAGTAGCCGCGCCAGAAACCATATTGCAGGCCGCTGGACATCGAGGCGATCGCCCCGGCCCCGGGTGAAAGGCTGATCACCCAACACGCGGCAAAGAAGCCCAACCACACTTCCATCGACATCACACACCTCGCTCGAACATATGTTGCAAAACGTTAAGCTAAGGTTTTGGCGAAAAAATAACCAGCGAATTTTGCAGAGCTCAAAGGCAAGCCGGGTATTTCGGGTGTGCTGTAAATGCCCGGCCTGACATCCGCAAATCCTATAGCGATCTGGCCCTCAAGCCTGCGCCAACCCAGGCTTCAGGACAGCGCCTCAAGCTCGGCCTGCATGCTCTCCAACGTTTCCAGGGCTTGCATCCAGCCTTCCTCGAGTTCGCCTTCACGCTGCTTGAGCTTGCTCTGGCGGGCCAGCAGGTCGCGCAGTTCATCTTTGCGCGCCACCTCGTAGAGGCCGCTGTCGCCCAAGGCGGTTTCGATCTCGGCCAGTTGCGCATGCACCTGGTTGAGCTCGGCCTCCAGCTTGTCGGCAGCCTTCTTGTGCGGTGCCAGTTGCTGGCGCAAGGCAGCGGCGGCCTGGCGCTGGGCCTTCTTGTCGGTCTTGTCCGGGTTGGCCGGCGCGTTGCTAGCCGGTGCGCTGCGCTGCCGGTACTCGACCAGCCAACGGCTGTAGTCGTCCAGGTCGCCATCGAAGGTATCGACCTTGCCATCGGCCACCAGCAGGAAATCGTCGGTGGTGCTCTTGAGCAAGTGGCGGTCGTGGGACACGACTACCACGGCACCGGCAAACTCCTGCAACGCCATGGTCAGCGCCAGGCGCATTTCCAGGTCCAGGTGGTTGGTCGGTTCGTCGAGCAGCAGCAGGTTTGGCCGC